>NZ_JCAFSU010000005.1:0-237798 GCF_059369555.1 Stenotrophomonas sp. YJH_SMC_21 | reverse complement strand
GGGCGGTTCAGGGAGAATCCGGCGTGGGGACCCAAGCTACTTCTCGGTCGCAAGACCTGGATCCACACGGTCGCCCACGCCGGGCTCTCGGCACCCAAGGTGCCAGATTGGCAAGAGATAAGATCCACGACATGCGTGGATGGCTGGGCCAGCTTCAGTGCCGACCGACGGTCGCCACCCACCAGGGCAGGCCCGGCAGTAGAAGCCACTCGGCAGTAGATCCACGCCATGCGTGGATGCTTTGCCCGGGAGGAATCCTAAAGCTCCAGCACGCGCCGGTAACTCAACGGCCCACGCCCATCGCGCAGGCCCAACCGCAGTTCCAGCCCGGTGGCCGGCAGCACCTCGCCTTTGCTCGGCAGCAGCGCCCACCCGGCGCCCGGCTGCCAGGCGCGTACCTCGAATCGCTGCACATCCTGCGCCACCGCGATCCCCTTTGACGGATCCGGTGCGGGCAAGGGGTAGCGATCCGTCGCAGCGCCACTGGCCCGCCACAGCGTGCTTCCCTGTCGCCACCAGCGAACACGTTGCCAGCGCAACCCGTCGCTGCCCAAGCTGCGGGTGATCTCCAGCGCGAAGCTTCCATCCGGATGCCGTTCGCTCACCAGTGAAGGGGGTAGCAGGCGCTGAGGCTGATCCGCCGGGCGCACTGCGCCGTTCATCAGCGCGTCGTCGGCACGCATCTCGATGTCGCGCTGGAACTGCTGCAGCACGCGCAGCGCCGTCGTGGTCTCGGCATCGGCCCGGCGCAGGCGTTGGTCGCTGCTGGCCACGCTGTCCAGCGCACGCCAGCAGATCAGTGCCAGCACGCCCATGATGGTGATCGCGATCATCACCTCGATCAGTGTGAAACCTGCTGCGGTGCGCTTCATTGCGCCGCCGTCCACGGCAGCTGCATCCGCGCCAGCGATTGCCGCGGTGCATCTTCGGCCACCACGCTGAGTTCCAGTTGCGGCTGTCCGTCACTCCCTGTGCCGATATGCTGCAGCACCAGGAAACTGCTGCGCCCCTGCACGCAGCGCTGCCGTGCATCCTGCGGCGGCTGCCCGGCCAGGCGCAGCTCCTGCCAGCGGTCCTGCGCACACATCAGTGCCAGCCGACGGTCGCGCAGGCGCGATTGATCATCGGTCGCCACCGCCACCGAACGCATCACCGCCGCCAGCGCAATCGAAACGATCGCCAATGCGATCAGCACTTCGATCAGGGTGAATCCGTGTGCCTTCTGCTTCACTGCACGACCTGCAACTGTCCGCTGCCATCATCACGAAGACGCAGCTGGCGGCCCTGCAACGACAGCCTCAGCTCCCACGCCACGCCGATCCACTCCGGGCTCAGTTCAATCGGCGTGGTCGGTTGCACCGCGATGCCCGCCGGTTGCCATTGCTGCGGACGCAGAAGGTCATCGCGCTGCACGTCAATCCAGCGGTTGCCCTCGCGGCGGCTGAAGCGGTAGCCGGCGGCGTCGGCCTGCCAGCGCAGGGGGCGGCCATCGATGCGCGCCTCGTCGCGCGCCACCTGCAGGCGCTGCGCCAGCCGTTCAGCTTCCTGTCGCAGCTGCCGGCCCGGGTCGAGCAGGCTGCCCAGGCCCAGGCCGATGCCCGCCGTGCAGATGCCGATGATCACCAGCACCACCATCAGTTCCAGCAGGGTGAAACCACGCGGCACGTGCTGCATCGACGTTGCCTCCTGTCCGGGTCGATACCCGCCAGCGTAGGCCGGCATGATGAAACAAAAGCGTCAGCCACAGCTGCTAGCGTGGGCGGACACGAACGTGGCGATGGTGCGGAACATGGATGGCAGGCGCTGGGATCGCAATCGCATACTGACCCTGCTGGCGGCGACGCTGCTGCTGGCGGTGGTGGCCTATTGGGGCGTGACCCTGTCTGCGGTGGCGCCGACGGCGGCGGCCAGCGAAACGCACGCAGAGGTCCCTGCACGCCCCCTGTTCGATGCAGTGGCCAGCCTGCCGCTGGTGCGGTTGCTGTCCCCCGGTGCGGTGCAGACCGAGGTGGTCGTGCTGGGCGTGATGGCCGGCGACCACGCGCCGCTGGCGCTGCTTTCGGTGGATGGACGCCCGGCGGAAGCGTATGCGCCCGGCCAACGACTCGGACCCTGCACGGTGCTGGCCAGCATCAGTGCCAGCGCGGTCGAATTGAACCAGGCCGGGCAATCGCGCAGCCTGCCGGTGCCTGAGCTGCCGCCGGTGCCGAGCGATGGCTTCGTGCCGGCCGCTCCATAGAGCCCAGCCTACGCTCGGCTGCGTCTGGAAGGACAGTCGAGCATGGCTCGAATCTACAAAATCCTGCCGGGCGTGGGCTCGGCTTCACGTCGGCGGAGGTTCAGCGCGCCGGACGCTGCGGTACCACCGAACGACCAAAGGCATCGCCCATGCGCTGTCGTGTGCCTTCCAGGTTGTACTGCATCAGCTGGTTACCGGGCTGCCGTATCAGGCGCTCGGCCTCGGGAAGCGTCGGTGATCTCGCCGCTTTCGATGCCGGCGCAAGTTTGCGCTGCAGGCAGTCCCAGGCCGGAATGCGCTCGCCATTGACCTGTACTTCGATGCAGGGCGCGGCGTCTTCCTGCTTCTTCGCCTCGTCGGCGCGCACCGGGGCCAACACCAGCAGCAAGGCAAGGGCGAGGGCAGCGCGCAGTTCCACCATCAGTGATTCACGCATCTCGAATCTTCCGCAGCAATCGACGTTCTGCAATGAAGACGTGTGGAGAAGGCAGGGTCCGCCTGCGTACGTTGCGGTGCCGTCAAAAGATGACAGTGCTGTCACAAAACTGTTGGCGGTTTTGACGCGACGTACACGTCCTGTTGGTAGACCCACGCGCCGCTCCATGGCCCTTTCCTTCGATACGACGCGATGCCTTCGATGACTCCTGTTCCGTGCCGAGCCGTCCGCCTCCCGCTGCGCCTGCATCCGCTGGTGCTGGCCCTGGCGGCGCTGCCGCTGCCGCTGTTCGCGCAGGAGGCGGCACCCGCGCCCAGCGTGAACATCAATGAGTACATCGTGCGCGGCAACACCGTGCTCGATCCGCGCCAGATCGAACGCGCGGTCGAGCCCTTCCTCGGTCCGGGAAAGACCCTGGCCGATGTCGAGAAGGCACGCGATGCCGTCAATGCGCTGTACCAGCAGGCGGGGTACCAGTCGGTCTACGTGGAGTTGCCCGAGCAGCAGGTCAGTGGCGGCGTGGTGCTGCTGAAGGTACAGCAGACACCGATTGGCCAGCTGCGGGTCGTGGGGACGAAGCACGAATCGCCCGAACGCATCCGCGAACGCGTACCGGCACTTGCCGAGGGCAAGGTGCCGGACTTCGACCAGGCGCAGAAGGAACTGACCGCACTGAATGAGGGCGGGCGTCGCCAGGTGATGCCGCTGGTGCGCGAAGGCCAGGTGCCGGGCACGATGGATGTGGACCTGCAGGTCGAAGAGAAGTCGCCGTGGCGTGCCAGCGCGTCACTCAACAACGACCACAGCGCCGACACCGAGAAGCTGCGCCTGAGTGCGTCGCTGGCCTACGACAACCTGTGGAAGCGGGGGCACAGCGCCAACATCGGCGTGTACCTGGCGCCGGAAGATACAAAGCAGGCCAAGGTGTTCTCGGCCTCGTACACGATGCCGTTCGAAGGCACGCCGTGGAGCCTGGAAGGTTCCGGCTACACGTCCGACAGCCGCGTGCTGAACGCGGGCGGACAGGTCGGTACCGGCACCGGAACCAATGTGATCGGCAACGGCCATTCGATCGGTCTCAAACTCAACTATCGACTGGCCGGCAGCAGCCAGTGGTGGCGCCAGCTCAGCCTCGGCGTGGACTTCAAGGACACCGAGGAAGACACGCAGATGGGCAAGGAGAGCCTGAAGACGCCGCTGAAGTACGCGCCGATCACCCTGGGGTTTGTCGGTGTGCGCCAGGGCGAGCAGGATCAGTTGAGTATCAATACGCAGCTGGTGGCCGGTACCCGTCGGCTGTTCGGCTATGGCAGTGATGCCATCGGGTTCGGGCAGAAGCGCTACTGGGCAGACCCCAGTTTTGTCGCGTTCAAGGCGGACGTCGCCAACACGCACACGTTCAGCAGCGACTGGCAGTGGTATGCACGCGGCTCGTTGCAGGTGACCGATGCGCCGCTGGTGTCGGCAGAGCAGTTCGCCGCTGGTGGCATGTACACCGTGCGCGGCTATCTGTCGGCCGAGGCGATCGGCGATTACGGCGGCCTGGCCAGCCTGGAATGGCGCACGCCTGCGTGGTCGCTGTGGAGCGGCACCGACCTGCGTGTCTACAGCTTTGCCGACGCGGCCTACCTGCGCCTGCGCCAGCCGCTGCCCGAACAGCGCGACAAGTACAACCTGGCCTCGGTCGGTCTGGGCGCGCAGCTGCGCCTGGGTGAACACCTGCAACTGCGCCTGGACTACGCCTGGCCGTATGCCGATGGCCCGGTCACGCGCAAGGACGACCCACGCCTGCATTTCAACATCAGCACCAGTTACTGACCCTTCCCTTGAACATGCGTTCTCCGGAGACCCTTCGCATGGACCGTTTGCTTTCCCGAGTGTTGTTGCTGCTGGCCGCGCTGGTTGCGCTGCCGGTCGCTGCGGCCGATGCCAATTGGTGGCAGGCCGAATGGAAGTACCGCAAGCCGATCACTGTCGACGCCGGCCCGCAGGGCGCGGGCCTGGCCGGTGATCCGGGTCGCACGCCGCTGCTGCTGCGCCTGCACACCGGCAACTTCGGCTTCGACGGCACCCAGGATGCGGGCAACGACCTGCGCTTTGTCTCGGGTGATGGCCGCACCGTGCTGGCCCACCAGATCGAACAGTTCGATCCCAAGCTGGGCCTGGCCCTGGTCTGGGTGGACGTGCCGGCGGTCAGCGCTGCGGCACCGCAGACGATCTGGATGTACTACGGCAATGAAAAGGCCCCCGCCAGCGGCAACGGCCAGCAGGTGTTCGATCCGGACTATACGCTGGTCTACCACTTCGCCGAGGCCAATGCGCCGGCACGCGACACCACCGCTTATGGCAACAATGCCGGTGCCGTGGTGCCGCCATCGGAAGGCTCGGTGATCGGCCGCGGCGTTCAGTTGGGTGCAGCCCCGCTGCCGCTGCCGGCCAGCGCATCGCTTGCGCAGGAGGCGGGCGCGCCGCTCACTGTTTCGGCCTGGATCAAGCCAGGCAGCAACAACGCTGCACAGGCGATCTACGCGCGTCGCGACGGTGCGTCCGAACTGGTGCTGGGTATCGAAAACCGGGTGCCGTTCGTGCAGCTCAATGGCCAGCGCAGCACGCTGGCGCAGCCGATTCCGGAAGGGCAGTGGGCGCATGTCGCGCTGACCGCAGAGAAGGGTGCACTGCAGTTGTACCTCAATGGCCGCGTGGTCGCCCAGCTGAGCGGCGAGCTGCCGGCGCTGACCACCGCGCCGGTGGTGGGCGCCGATGCGCCGGGCGCGGTGCAGCCGCTGGCCAGCTTCGAAGGCGCGCTGGATGAGCTGCGTATTTCGCGCGTGGCACGACCGGCCGCGCTGCTGCTGGCCGATGCCACTGCGCAGGGCGCCGACTCGCGCCTGATCGGCTACGGCGCCGACGAACAGTCCGCCGGGCAGAGCCACTTCGCCTTCATCCTCAAGGCGATGCCGTTCGACGCCTGGGTGGTGGTCGCCATCCTCGGCCTGATGATGCTGCTGTCGTGGGCGATCATGATCGCCAAGGGGCGGCACTTCGGCCGTACCAGCAAGGCCAATGCAGTGTTCACCGAGAGCTTCGGCAAGCTGTCGGGTGTGCCGCTGCGCACCCTGTCCGACATGGACCGCCAGGGAAAGGCACCCACCGCGATGCACGACGGTTCGCTGTGGCGCATCTACCAGGTGGCCATCGATGAAATGCAGCAGCGCCACCAGCGCGACGGCAATAGTGGTTATCTCAGTGGCGCCACCATTGCGGCGATCCGCGCCTCGATGGATGCGGTGATGGTGCGCGAGCAGGAAGCGATGGCGCGGCGGATGAACTGGCTGTCGACCACCATCGAAGGCGCGCCGTACGTGGGCCTGTTCGGTACCGTGATCGGCATCATGCTGGTGTTCGTGGTGGCGGCGATGGCTGGCGCGGTGGACATCAATTCGGTGGCGCCCGGCATGGCGGCGGCGCTGCTGTGTACCGCTGCCGGCCTCGGCGTCGCGATCCCGGCGCTGTTCGGCTACAACTACCTGGGCGCGCGTGCCGAAGCGATCGGCGCGGACATGGCGGTGTTCATCGACGAGTTCGCCGCACGCCTGGCCGAAGAGCAGGACGGGCGCGGCCCGGCCGCGGTCCAGGGCTGAGGGGCACGCCATGGGCCAGAAGGCGAAGTTCGGCATCAAGAAGCGCGAGAAGGGCATCAACGTGACGCCCTTCGTCGACGTGCTGCTGGTGGTGCTGGTGATCTTCATCCTGACCAGCAACGCCTCCATCCCCGGCATCGAGGTCAACCTGCCGAAGGCCAGCAACAGCGTCGCGCTGGAGAAGCCGAAGACCAAGGCGATCACCATCGACCCCAGTGGACAGGTGTTCCTGGATGCCTACCCGGTGACGATGGCCGAACTGGAAGACCGGCTGCGCACCGAGCGCGCGACCACGCCGGATTTCCCGGTGATCGTGCGCGGTGATGCGCAGGTGCAGTACGCCCGCGTGGTCGAGGTGCTGGACCTGCTGCGGCGGCTGGAGCTGGCCCAGGTCGGCCTGGTCACCGGCAAGGCGCAGGGCTGAGGCATGACGGCCCATCAACCCCCTCGGCCGGAGCCCGGCATGCGCGGTCGCCAGTTGCTGGTGACCGTCGCGCTGGTGCTGGCCGCGTTGCTGGTGCTCGGCATCGCCGTGTGGTGGATGCTGTTCAGGGACACTGCCAGTACCCGTCGGCCGGTGGTGCAGCCGCCGATGCTGGCGCTGCCGCCGCCCCCTCCGCCGCCGCCGCCGCCACCGGAAAAGCCGCCGGAACCCGAAACGCCGCCGGAAGAGACCATTCCCGAGCCGGAGCCGCTGGATCAGCCGACGCCGGCCGAAGAGCCGACCCCGACTCCGGACAATGCCGACCCGGTAACGATGAATGCCGATGCGCAGGCCGGTGGTGACAACTTCGGTATCCAGTCCGGCAGTGGCGGCGGTTCGTCCGGCGTTGGCCGTGGTGGCGCCGGCAACGCTACCTACGGCCGCTACCTGGGCTACCTGATGCAGCAGGCGATCTCGCGCGATGACAAGGTCAAGCGCCAGGCGTTCCAGCTGCAGGTGAATGTGTGGCTGGCCAACGATGGCCGCCTGGAAAAGGTCGAGCTGGTGCGCGGCAGTGGCAACGAGGAGGCCGACGCGGCCGTGCTCGATGCGCTGCGACGCATCGGCAAGGTCGACCAGGCACCGCCGCCGTCGCTCGATTTCCCCGCCCGCGTGCTGATCCAGGGCCGCCGGCCCGGGGCCTGATTCCCGACCTCCGTGATTTCCCTTCTTTCGATGAGAACCGTGATGAACGACCACGTCCGCGCACGAACCGACTCCCGCCGCCTGCGGCCGGCCCGACGGGCGCTGCTGTGCTGCGCCGTGCTGCTCAGCCTGGCCGCCCCGGCCGGTGCGATGGCCGCCGAAACCACCATGGTCAAGCTGATCAAGGGCCTGATCGCCAGCGGTGCGCTGAAGCCCGAAGACGGCCAGGCATTGCTGGTGCAGGCCGAGGCCGAAGCAGCGGCCGCCCAGCGCGGTACAGTCGCCGCGCCCTCGGCCGCCAGTGGTGGCGTGGCCCTGGAGGCCGGTGACGTGCGCGTGCCCTACGTGCCGCAGAGCGTGCGCGACGGCATCCGTGATGAGGTGCGCCAGGACGTGATGGCGCAGGCGAAATCGGAAGGCTGGGCGGCACCCAACGAAGTGGCCGAGTGGACCAAGCGCATCAAGGTCACCGGTGACATGCGTGTGCGCAGCGAGTCGCGCTTCTACTCCGAGCGCAACAGCGACATCGTGAGCAACTGGTCGTCGATCAATTCCGGCAACGGCTTCGACACCAACACCAACACCAACCTGCAGCTGCCGCCGCTGCTGAACACCCGCCAGGACCGCCGCAACCTGTGGCGCATCCGCGCCCGCCTGGGCATCGAGGCGACCATCGGTCAGCACACCACGGCCGGCGTGCGCCTGGCTAGCGGCAGCAACAATGGCCCGGTGTCGACCACCGAGCAGCTGGGTGGCGGCCTGAGCAAGAAGGACGTGTGGCTGGACCAGGCCTGGCTGGCCTACAGCCCGGCGGACTGGGTGACGGTGCGCGGTGGCCGCTTCGGCAATCCGTTCTGGACCAGTGACACGCTGTTCTCCAACGACCTCAACTTCGATGGCCTGGCCGCGAACCTGAAGTATGACTTCGACGATGGCGACCTCGACCTGTTCGGCAACCTCGCGGTGGTGCCGCTGGAGTACACCTCCGACAGCTCGCCGAGCCAGAGCAAGGTCAAGACTCCGAACGAGAACAAGTGGCTGTCCGGTGCCCAGGTGGGCGTGAACTGGCGCTTCAACGACGACAACGCAGTGCGTGCCGCGCTGGGCTACTACGACTTCAATAACATCAGCGGCCGGCTGTCCTCAACGTGCTCGCTGTATTCGGGCGCGGTAGGCTGCGACACCGACTGGTCGCGCCCGGCGTTCATGCAGAAGGGCAACACGCTGATGCTGATCCGGAACATCGCGCGCAATCCGCAGGACCCGGCCGGTACGCCGACCCCGCAGTATGTCGGCCTGGCTTCGGCCTTCCGCCTGGCCACGCTGAACCTGCGCTGGGATACACAGCTGGCGCAGGGCATCGGTCTGCGCCTGGACGGCGATTACATCCGCAACCTGGCCTACGACAAGCAGGCCATGTTCAGCCGCGCCCAGAACGGCATCGTCAACAACTACGGCGCCGGCGATACTGTCGGCATCGATACCTTCCGTAGCGGCGACACCGCGTGGATGGTGCAGGCCACCTTCGGTGCCACCGAGCTGAAGGAGAAGGGTCAGTGGCAGGCGCTGCTGGGCTACAAGCACATCGAGGCCGATGCGCTGCCCGACGCCTACAACGATCCGAACTTCCACCTGGGCGGCACCAACGCCCGCGGCTACTACGTGGGCGGCGCCTACGCGCTGGATGCACGCAGCTGGATCAGCGGCAAGTGGATGGCGGCCAAGGAAGTGTCCGGCGCGCCGCTGTCGATCGACGTGTTCCAGCTGGAGTTCAATACCGGCTTCTGAGTGGCGGCGTGATGCGGATCACGTAGTGCGTGGCGGGGGCGCAGCGATGCGCCCGTCTAAGGAAAGGAGACCACGCGTTGTTCAAAAGGAGGAGTGGATGAGCCGTCGCAAGCTGTTCGAGAGTCCCGAACCGTCCAGCCAGATGCTGGGTGTTGGGCCGGCCTATGTTTCCGTCGAGGGCCTGCGCCAGCACCTGGCCGAGTTCCTGCTGTATGCAGGCCGGCCGGTGGTGATCATGCGCGGGCGCAGCGAGGTGGGCTATTTCCTGCCGGCGCGCTGCTGGCGCCAGCGTGACGATGATCCGCTGGCCGCCGCTGCCGCCGACCAGCTGCTGGATGCGGCCGGTTTCCAGGCCGAAGACATCCAGCAGGTGGAGCAGGAATTCAACGCGATGCGCCAGCGCACCGTGCTGCATTCACGGCGCTGAGCTTTCGCCTCTACAGTAGATCCACGCCATGCGTGGATGGGATTACGCTGCAGCCCCACGCTCACTGGTGATGCGCGCACCCTCGCGCATCACCAGGGTCACCGGGGTCTTTTCCACCACCTCCAGCAACCGCTGCCACTGCGCATCGCTCAGCTCGGCGCTGGCATGCAGCACGCGGTGCACATGGAAGCGACCATCCGCGTCACGTTCCGAACGCAGCTCGGCATGGAACTCGCCCAGTTCCCACCCCTTGCGCTGCGCGTACATGCGCAGGGTGATGGCGGTGCACGCCGCCAGCGAGGCCAGGTACAGGTCGAACGGTGCGAAGCCCTTGCCCTGGCCGCCCAACGAGGCGGGCTCGTCCGCATCCACGGCGAATGTGCCATTGCTGATGTGGTGCAGGTAGTTGTCGGCGGTTGAAACAATGCGTGCGTAGGCCATCACGTTCTCCATCTGTCTGTGGCGTCGAGCCATGTTCGACTGCTCCAAAAGGCGGCGCCGGCCAGGACCGGCGCCGCCATCCAATCACTCGGTACGATCGTACGAGAACTGGATGCCTGCCGTACCACCGGTTTCAATGAAGAGGTTCATGAAGGCCGGCACCGTTTCCGAACGGGCCCAGTCGCGCTGCAGCTCGCAGAACAGCTGTGGCACGCTGATCAGCTGGCCACCGGCCTGTTCGATGCGGCGCAGCGCCGCATCGTGCGCGGCCAGCGAGGTGCCGCCGACGGCGTCGACCACCACATACACCTCATAGCCTTCCTTCAACGCATCCAGGGCCGGGAAAGTCAGGCACGCCTCGGTCCACAGCGCGGTCATGATCAGCTTGCGGCGGCCGGTGGCTTCCACCGCCTTGCGGAACTCGACGTCCTCCCAGGAGTTGATGGTGGTGCGGTCGTAGGTGGGGTAGTCACCCAGCACCTTGCGCAGCTGCGGAATCGGCGGCTTGTTCAGGCCGGTCTTGACGTTCACCGTCGAATGCACGATCGGCAAACCATAGGCGACGGCGGCTTTCGCGGTGCCGACGATGTTGTTGACCAGCAGCTGGCGGTCCATCGAGGCGATGGAGTTCACCTGCACCGGCTGGTAGTCGATGATGATGAAGGCGGAATTCTGTGGGGTCAGCAGATGATCGCTGGCCGGGTCGCGGATCGGTTCACTGGACATGGTGGGTCTCCGGTTGAGAGGCGTGCCGACAGCGGGCCGGCACCCCGGGCGTAGGTCAGCTGCGCTGCGAATCCAGCTGTTCGTGGTTCTTCTGCACGTCCTGCGCCTTCAGGTAGCTTTCGATCAGCAGCTGGTAGTTCGGGAAGATCTTCGTGTAGACCTCGGCCCACTGCTGGGCATCGTCGCGGTTCCAGGTGCGCTGGATCTCCGAGGCCACCGCGGCGGTGTCCATCGGCACCACGCCGGCCTGCACCACGCGGGCCAGGGTGATCTCCTCGGCCATCTTCGAGTAGGTGCCAGACGCGTCGATGACCGCGAACACCTGGTAGCCATCGGCAACGGCGGCGATCGACGGGAAGGCCATGCACACGCTGGTGATGGTGCCGGCAATGATCAGCTGCTTGCGGCCGGTGGCCTTCACCGCGGCAACGAATTCCGGGTTGTCCCAGGCGTTGATCTCACCCTTGCGTGCCACGTACTGGGCATGCGGGGCCGCGTCGTGGATCTCCGGGATCAGCGGGCCGTTCGGGCCCTGCGGAACAGAGGCGGTGGTGATCACTGGCATCTTTGCCAGCGTGGCCATCTTCGCCAGCGCGGTGGCGTGGGCGCGCACGCTGGTGAACGGCATGTCACCGATGGTCTGGAACAGGCCGCTCTGATGGTCGATCAGCAGCATCGCGGCGTTGTCCGGATCGATCACCGGGCGGGCACCGTTGAAGTTGGCGGGGGTACTCATGGTCAGTCTCCTGGAGAAGGTGGGCGATGGCCCGGAAGGTGCGGCGGGCCAATGCCCGCCGCATTGAAACGATCAGTGCGCGATCTGGCCGAAGCGGCCGCTGTTGAAGTCGTTGACCGCCTGCGCGATCTCGGCTTGGCTGTTCATCACGAACGGGCCATAGCCCACCACCGGCTCGTCGATCGGTTCACCGCTGAGCAGCAGCACGGTGGCGTCGCTGTCGGCGTCGACGAACACGTCCTCGCCGCTGCGGTCGAAGGTGACCAGCTGTGCCTCGCCGACCGGCTGGCCGCCGTTGATCCGCACCGTGCCCTTCAGCACCACCAGCGCCAGCGTGCGGCCATCGGCCACCGGCAGTTCGGCGTGGTGGCCCTGCCGCAGGCGGATGTCCCAGACATCCATCGGCGTGTGGGTGCGGGCCGGGCCGGCATGACCGTCGAAGCGACCGGCGATGACACGCACCCGGCCGGCGCCTTCAGGCAGTTCAACCGAGGGGATCTGTGCGTCGAGCAGGGTCTGGTAGCCCGGTGCACCCATCTTGTCCTGCGCCGGCAGGTTCACCCACAGCTGGACCATGTCCAGCGTGCCGCCCCGCTTGCTGAACTCCGGTGTGTGGAACTCCTCGTGGAGGATGCCGGAGGCCGCGGTCATCCACTGCACGTCACCCGGGCCGATGGTGCCGCCGGCGCCGGTTGAATCGCGGTGGGCGACCTCGCCCTCATAGACGATGGTGACGGTCTCGAAACCGCGATGCGGATGCTGGCCGACCCCGCGCGGGGTATCGCTGGGGGCGAAGGTATAAGGGCCGGCGTAGTCCAGCAGCAGGAACGGGCTCAGGTGCTGGCCGTGGGTGTTGTAGGAAAACATCGAGCGGGCGGGGAATCCGTCGCCCACCCAGTGCGGGCGCGGGGCGCTGTAGGTACCGGTGACACGCTTCATGGCGATCTCCTGGCCGGGGCTGCCGGCCGCTGTTCTTCGTTGCAGGAGACGATATCGCCGCGACAATTGGGCCGGTAGACGCCAATATTTGCCGTCATAGTCCTATCTGGTGAACAATGGGTGCGCGCCTTGCGCCACAGGAGATCGCCCCGTGTTCATCGCTGATATCCGCCGTTGCGACCTCAACGACCTGTTCTACTTCGCCATGGTGGTCGAGCACGGCGGCTTCTCGCAGGCCGGCCGGGCACTGGCCATGCCGAAGTCGAAACTGAGCCGGCGCATCGCGCTGCTGGAGGAACGGTTGGGCGTGCGCCTGATCCAGCGCTCGACCCGGCGTTTCTCGGTCACCGAGGTCGGCCAGGACTACTACCGCCACTGCAAGGCGATGCTGGTCGAAGCCGAAGCGGCCGAAGAAGCGATTGCGATGTCGCGCGCCGAGCCGCGCGGCACGATCCGCCTGGCGTGCCCGATCGCGATCCTGCACGCGCGCATCGGCCCGATGCTGGCCGACTTCCTGGCCCAGCACCCGCAGGTGACGGTGCAGCTTGACGCCACCAACCGGCGTGTCGACGTGGTGGGCGAGGGTGTGGACGTGGCGATCCGGGTGCGGCCGCCGCCACTGGAGGACAGCGACCTGGTGGTACGCGTGCTGGCGCGTCGGGTCTGGTGTACCAGTGCCAGTCCGGCGCTGCTGCAGCGGCTGGGCACGCCGCAGGTGCCGGCCGACCTGGCGATGATGCCGACCGTCGATCTGGCATCGCCCAGCCAGCAGCATGTATGGGAATACACCGGGCCGGGCGACGTGCTGGCCAGCGTGCATCATCGCCCGCGGCTGGTCAGCGATGACATGATTGCGTTGCGCACCGCTGCGGTGGCCGGGGTGGGGTTGCTGATGCTGCCGCGGATGATGATCAGTGACGAACTGGCCAGTGGCGCGCTGGTGCCGGTGCTGCCGGAGTGGGTGCCCAAGCACGGCATCGTGCACGCGGTGTTCCCGTCGCGACGCGGCCTGTTGCCGGCGGTGCGTGCACTGATCGATTACCTCGCCGAACGCTTCGAGGCGCTGGAGGAACCCTAGCTCTTCCATCCACGCATGGCGTGGATCTACTGGATCCGCCACCGCCTGGTAGATCCACGCCGTGCGTGGATGATCCTGGTGCCGCGCGACGGGCCTTCGCTTGCCGCCTGCGGCCGTGCAGCCCACAATCCACGTCCGGACCGTCGCCATCACGCCCATCATTCCCCGGTCCGGCCTTGGCACCTATGTCTCCCAATGCCCTGGCGCTGGTCGAGCTGCTGATCCGCGAGCGCCGTGCGTTGTCTCGCTTCATCGCGCGCTATCTCGACCCGGCCAGTACCGAGGACACCCTGCAGAACCTGTACCTGAAGGCCAGCAGCGTGCCCGGCGATCCGCCCATCCTGGAGCCGCGCGGCTATCTGTACCGGATGGCCTACCATCACGCGCTCAACCGCAGCCAGTCCGACGCCCGCGAGCGGCGGGCGATGGCCGAGTACGCCCTCGACATGGCCGAGGCGGGCCACGACGGCGAGGCGCAGGCGCTGGACCAGGCACAACTGCGCGAGATCACCCGGACCATCCTCGCGCTGCCGGCCCAGGTGCGCGAGTGCTTCGTGCTCAACCGCTACCTGGGCCTGAGCGAGCGCGAAATCGCCACCCGGCTGGGTATTTCCAAGAGCCTGGTCGGCAAGCACGTGCTTCGCGCGGCGCTGTTGATCCAGCAGCACCAGCAGGGAATGCATCGATGAGCGGCGATTGCCGTGGGCAGATCGCGCCCGCCGTTGTCACAACAGGAAGGCGCACCCGTTCGTGGTGCGGCAGGCCACAACCATGACCACGTCCGAACCCTCGCCGCGTCAGGCCAGGCAGGCGTTGCGCTGGGTGATCCAGTGCAGTGCAGGCCCGCTGCCGGAACGCCAGCAACGAACCCTGCAGCGCTGGCTGCAGGCCGACCCTCGCCATGCGCTGGCCTGGCGCCAGCAGCAGGCCTTCTGGCAAGGGTTGGATGCCGCCGGGCCCGACGTGCTGGCCGCGCTGCCCGGGTTGACGGCTGATCGCCAAGGGTTGCGCCCGATCGCGCCTCAGCGCCGCCTGCCGTGGCTGCTGGCCAGCGCAGCTGCGGTGGTGCTGATGGTTGCCGCTGCGCCGCACGCGCTGCTGCTGGCACGCAGTGACCTGCGCAGCAGCGATGCACCGCGCGTGGTGCAACTGGAGGACGGCAGCACCGCCGTACTCGACGCCGGTACCGCACTGGCGGTTGAGTTCGATGGCCAGCGGCGGCACCTGCGCCTGCTGCGCGGGCAGGCCTGGTTCCAGGTAGCACACGAGGCGCGCCCGTTCCAGGTCGAGGCGGCGGGCGGCCAGGTGCGTGACATCGGCACCGCCTTCAGCGTGTCGATGCAGGACACCACGGTCGTGACCCAGGTCAGTGAGGGCGTAGTGGATGTGCGCCCTGGCGATGGCAGCGTACAGCGCCTGCATGCCGGGCAGGCACGGGTGTTCCGTGACGGTCGCTGGCTGCAGCCGCTGCGGCAGGCCGATCCGGATGCCGTGGCGCCGTGGCGTCGGGGCGAGGTGGTGATCGACGATCAGCCAGCCGCGCAGGCCATCGCCGATCTGGCGCGCTACCGCCGTGCTCCGGTCTGGGTACTGGGCGGGCAGGGCGCAAGCGTACGGGTCAGTGGCCTGTTCCACCTGCAGCAACCGGAGACGGCCATCGATGCGGTGGCCGCGCAGGCAGGACTGCGCGTGCGGCGCTTGCCCGGCGGCGCGCTGGTGCTGTGGTGAGGTGCCTGCGGCGCAGCGCACGGCCCGCCAGATGAAAAAAACATGAAAGAACCGTGGGCAACTGCAGTGCCCCGGTGTCTATAGAGGTATAGCCAGAGCGAAACACCGTTTCTCCTCAAGCCAGACACGCCACCGGCACCGGATGTGCCCGTGGTCCCGCCACGCTTGAGGAGTTCCCGTCCATGCCGTCCACGGCATCCGCCTGTCATCGTCGCGCCACCGCTCTGGCCCTGGCTGTTTCCACCGCATTGCTGCCGCTGGCCTGGGTGCCGGCCGTGCAGGCGCAGCCGGCGATCGTCGCGCCGGTGCGCCAGTACACCATTCCGGAGCAGCCGCTGGCTGATGCCGTACGCGCTTTTGGCCGCCAGGCCGATGTGCAGGTGGTGTTCCGCAGCGACCTGGTGGACGGCCGCCGCTCCAGCGCAGTGAAGGGTGAGTACAGCCAGATGCAGGCGCTGCAGCAGCTGTTGCGCGGCAGCGGCGTGCGTGCACAGCGCGGCATGGACGGTACCTGGAGCCTGCGGGCCGCAGCGGAGGCGGGTGAAGGGGAAGGGGTGCGGGTGACCGAAACACTGGACGTGGCCGGTCGCCTTCAGTCGGAAGGGGGTGAGGCCCGCGATCGGCGTGGCTACGACGATGTGTTCGCGCTGGACATGACCACGGCGTATTCGGGGCGCGACCGGGTGGAGCGTTACCGAGGCTCCAATCCGGCCGACGTGGTCAAGGATCTGGTCGGCGTGTTCAGTGGCGATGCGCGCAACAGTGGCGCGCTGGACGTCAACATCCGTGGCATCCAGGGGCCCGGGCGGGTGCCGGTCAGCATCGACGGCGGCGAACAGGCGCTCACGGTCTGGCGTGGCTACAACGGCGTCAGCAACCGCAACTACATCGATCCCAACCTGATTGGTGGCATCCAGGTCATCAAGGGGCCAGGGCTGGTGCGCGATGTGCACAGCGGGATCGGTGGCGCGCTGGTGATCAAGACCATCGACGTCGATGACATCGTCGCTGCCGGCGAGCGCTTCGGCGGGGAGCTGAAGATCGAAGGCAGCAGCAATGCGGTGGCACCGCGCCTGCCGCGGCTGCACACCGGCGAGGACTACCGCACCGTGCTGGGTTTCCCGCAGGGCTCGCCGAACTCACCCTACGACGACCGCACCCTGGTGGTGCCGGTGAAGTCGCGCAGTGGCAACAATCCCTTCGATGGCGAGGACCAGGCCTGGCGCCTGGCGCTGGGCGTGCGTGGCGACAACGTCGACCTGATGGCCGCCTACGCCTGGCGCAAGCGCGGCAACTACTTCTCCGGGACCCAGGGCAGCGCCTACTACGAACAGGACCAGCGCGAGCAGTTCGAGTACCAGGGCATCGACTACATCACCACGCTGGCGCGCTACTTCAAGCCCGGCGATGAAGTGCCCAATACCTCCAGCGAACAGGATTCCTGGCTGGTCAAAGGCAGCTGGCAGATCAACGATGACCAGCAGTTGAAGGCGACCTGGCGGCGCACGCTGTCGCACTACGGCGAGATCATGCCGTCTCGCATCCTGTCGGCCCCCGACTACGGCCGCATCCAGTGGCCGCTCAGCCGGGTCGATTCGGATGCGTGGAACCTGGAATACCGTTTCCAGCCCGCCGGCAGTCGTTGGCTGGACCTGTACGCCAACCTGTGGCGCACGGAAACGGAAAGCGATACCTACAGCGCTGGCGGCTTCCCGAACTTCGCAGTGGGTAATCCGGCATGGAATCCGGACGCCAGCCCGATCCTGCGCAATACCGCGCTGGCCAACGCGCGCAATGACCGCACCGGCCTGATCCTGAGCAACCGCTTCGCGCTGCATTCGACCCTGGACCTGACCGTGGGCGGCAACTGGCAGTACGAGAAGCTGGGGTCCCGCGATCCGTACTTCGGCACCACCGATGGCTGGCGCATGTTCCCGCGTGCCGGGCGCCGCCAGGAGGGTGAAGGCTACCTGACCCTGGAGTGGCGGCCGGTCGAATTCCTCACCCTCAATGCAGGCGTGCGCTACAGCCGCTACTGGGCCTTCGATGATTTCCTCGAGGCGCACCCCGAGCTGCTGACCAAGGGCGTAGGTGGCAAGGAAGCGCAGTACACCGTGAACGAATTGCCGCCCCGTCCCGCCAATCTGCAGGCCCGCATCGACGCGTTGGAAGCACGCCGCGCCGTATGGGAAAAGCGCGGCATGGGCTGGTTCATCGACGACAGCATCCGTGCGTTGCTGGCACCGTACGAGACGCCGCGTCCGGTCCGGTACACGCGGCCCTGGCTGCCCGATGCCGATGGCAACTACACCCGCGCCGGCAATCCCTGCCTCAATGGCGAAGTGGCGGCCATTCCCGGCGTGCAGCCGGTGTTCGCCGGCAGCGACCAGGTCTGCAACATCGGCAACAGCGTACAGTCGCAGCCGGTCGATGGACGCAACAGCCGCCGCCGCGACCATGCCTGGCTGCCGACCTTCTCGGCCACTGCACACCTGTCCCCGGCCGCCCGTGCCTACGTGCGTTACAGCGAAGCGGTGCGCTTCCCGAGCATGTTCGAAAGCACCATCGCCTTCTCCGGCAGCCTCAATCCGCTGCATGCGCTCAAGCCCGAGCACGCCTACAACTACGAGGTGGGCTACGTGCACAACCTGTCGGCCCTGTTCGGCAACACCGCCGATGCCGACGTCAAGCTGGCGTACTACGTGCACAAGACCCGTGACGTGATCGAACGCGATGGCAACTTCCTGTTCGACAACATCGACAAGCAGACCATCCGTGGTATCGAACTGCAGGCCCGCTTCGACAACCGGCGCTTCTTCACCGATCTGGGCATCACCCGCACGCTGGAAAACGAGGTGTGTGACGAGAGCACGGCGGTGCTCCTGGACGCGAACCGCGGCCTGGTTCCGAACTGCGTGCAGGATGGTTTCGTCGGTGGCTACCTGCTGACCCAGGCCATTCCCAGGCTGTCGATCAACGGGTCGCTGGGCACGCGCCTGTTCGATGAGCGCCTGGAGCTGGGCAGCCGCATCGTGCACTACCAGCGGCACGAGAACCCTGACCTGCAGGCCTACCGTGATCGCCTGCTGAGCGGCGGCAGCGGCCTGCTCTGGCAGAACGTGCCGTTCACCTGGGGAAACATCACCACCGTCGATGCCTATGCGCGCTGGCGCTTCAACGAGCATGCCAGCGTCGAACTGGTCGGCAGCAACCTCGGCAACCGCTACTACGCCGATCCAGCCACGCGGTCCACGCTGCCAGCCCCGGGTCGCACCCTGAAGCTCGGCGTCACCGCGCGCTTCTGATCTCCCACCTTCAAGCGTTGTACCCGTAGTTCCCTCAACCAAGGAGCAATACCATGAAAATGATCTCCCGTTCGGTGCTCGCCGTTGCCGCCTCGCTGGCTCTGGTCGGTGCCGCGCATGCTGCCGATATCGTCGGTGCCGCCAGTGCCAGGACCGATGCCGAGCTGTACGTGGCGGTTGGTGAATCGCAGGTCAATGGCGGCCCGCACCGCGCTGGCAAGGCCGGCATCGGTGTCGGTACCGTGTCCCAGGCCAAGCCGGTGGACTTCCAGGGCCTGAGCGCCTACTCGGCACCCACCACCGTCAATGGCGTGACGGTACGTACCCTGGCCATGCCGATCACCGGCGCACCGGGCAGCCACGCCGGCATGGGCCACTTCAACTTCGTCAAGGTCGGCAGTGGCGATGTCTGGTTCGGCGAATGGTCCAAGGATGGCGCTGCCGGTGGCTTCAACAACCGCCAGGTCTACTTCGTTGGTGACCGCGCCGGCACCACGCTGCCCGCCGGCGTGGCGTCGTACGCCGTGGCCGGCCTGAACAAGTTCAACGGCAGCAACCTGCTGAGCGGCACCTTCGACGCCGACTTCGGCGCCGGCACCCTGGACGGTGCGCTGTCCGGCAATGGCCTGACCCTGGCCATCGTTGCCAACATCAACAGTGCCGATGCATCGTTCGCCGGTTCGGCCAACGTCAATGGCAGCGTCAACGGCACCACCCAGGGCCAGTTCTTCGGCGCCAACGCCGCCACCCTGGCCGGCATCGCCACCTTCGCCGGCAACAGCCAGTACGACACCGCCTTCGGCGGCAGCAAGAACTGATTGCCACGCCCCTGACGGGGCAGGGCAGGGACAAGCCGCGATCCGCCAGTCCCTGCTTCGGCCCGCTGCATGCATCACCACGGATCGACCATGCGCCATCCCATCTTCCTTGTGATCCTGTTGCTGGCGGCTGCCGATGTGTGCGCCCAGCAGGATGATCTTCGTCGTGTGCTGGAGCAGGGCAGCGAACTGCGCCACCAGCAGCAGGACCAGCAGCGCCTGCAGCAGGCCGAGTCGGCGCGACCGACCATCACCATCGACGGCCAGACCCTGCGCGTGGAGCGCACGGTCGACGATCTGGGCCAGGCGCTGTACCTGTCGTTGCAGCATCAGCAATGGGGTGCAGCGCAGCGCTTCCTGGACGAATACATCGAACTGCCCGGCCACGACCCGTTGCTGCGCCACTACGCGCAGGGCGGCCTGGCGCGGGTGGCCGGCAATCACCACCGCGCGGCCAACGAGTACGAAGCACTGCTGGCGGCGCAGCCGGATTTCCTGCCGGCCCGCCTTGAGCTTGCACGTGTCTATGCCGAGGACCAGCGCGACCGCGATGCGGAGGCGTTGTTCACGGCCATCGCCGGTGGCATCAATGCTGACGACCCCGCCACCGCCGGTGTGCGCGGGCGGGTGGACGCCTATCTGGCTGCGCTGAAGGCGCGCAAGCGCTGGAAAGGAGCGCTGGCAGCCGGCCCGGCATGGAGCGACAACATCAACCGCAGCTCGGCCAGCCGCACCTGCTTGTTCGGAGTGGGCGACACCTGCATCATCCAGCGCAATCTTCCCGATGCCCAGCGCGCCATGGGCCTGGACTACGACGGCAACCTGGAGCGTCGCTGGGCACTGGCCGGGCATCACGGCGTCTATGTGCGAGGGCTCGCGTTCGGCCAGGCATGGCGCGGGCACAGCGCCTACAACGAGCTCAATGCGAGCGTGCAGGCGGGCTATAGCTGGCGCAGCGCACGGCATACCCTGCAGATCGCGCCGAGCTATGACTACCAGGGCCTGGGCAACCGGGCTCTGCAGGGCGGCAGCGGGCTGCATGGCGAATGGCAATATGCACTGGACGCGCGCAGCCTGCTCAGGCTGGAGGCCGACTGGAAGCGCCAGCGCTATCGCCAGCGCGGCCTGGCCAGCAATTACGACGGTGAGCTGGCCGCAGTGTATGCCACCTGGTTCCGTGCGCTCAACCCGCGCTGGACCCTCTTTGCCGGGCTGGACCTGAGTGACAGCCGCGCCGCCAATCCGGCCAACGGCTACCGCCAGCGTGGACTGCGCCTGGGGGCGGCGCGCCAGTGGACGGGCACCACCGCCACCGTGTTCGTGTCGTTGCGCGAGCGCGACTACGATGCGTGGAGCCCGCTGCTGGAGGCGCGGCGTGAGGACAGCGAACAGAACCTGATTGCTGTCGTGCGCAGCGAGCGCCTGGCGGTGGCCGGGCTGGTGCCCAGCCTGAGCCTGCGCTACGCGCGCATCGACAGCAACGTCGGCTGGCTGTACAGCCACGACCGCAGCCTGCTCAGCCTGAAATGGGAACGGGCCTTCTGAACGCGCCGCTGCGCTGCACGGTGAACGCGCCGTGGCCGCGATCTTCACTCATCATCACGCGCTCTTGTAGCCCGTTTCGCGCATCCTTCGGGTGTTGCGGCAGAGCTGGGCCGCGTGTATCGAGGAGCGCCGGTCGTGCTGGAAGCGGGCAACAAACCAGAGGGCCTGAAAGGGCTGCGTGTACTGGTGGCGGAGGATGAATTCGCCATCGCGATGTTTCTGGTCGACTATCTGGAGCTGAAAGGCGCACAGGTGGTGGGGCCTGCCGGTGACCTGCAGGCGCTGGGGCGGCTGGTCGATATCCATCCCATCGATGTGGCATTGCTGGATATCAACCTGGGCGGTGAGCAGGTCTATCCGCTGGCCGATCGGCTGGCCGAGGCGGGTATCCCTTTCCTGCTGACCTCCGGTTACGACGACAACCTGCCCAGCCGCTTTGCCAGCGCGCCGCGCTGTACCAAGCCTTATCACATCGAAGCGCTGGTGCAGCAGCTGGCCGCGCTGGTGGCGGCGCCGCAGGTCTCTGCGGGCATTGCCTGATTGCGCGGCATGTCGCGCCGTCCTGAAGACATCCACGCCGCCAAGCTGCGTGGCCAGATGCCACCTGCACCGCAGCTGCATGTGCGCCACGATGGCATGGCCGCGCGCATCACCCGCCACGACTGGTCATCCACGCCGTTGGGTGCCTGCGAGCAGTGGCCGCCCCACCTGCGCGCCACCGTCGACCTGATGCTGGCCCATGGTTTCCCGATGATCGTGCTGTGGGGTGAGCAGCTGGTGCAGCTCTACAACGATGGCTATGCCGAGATTCTGGCCGACAAGCATCCCGGCGGGCTCGGCCAGCCGACCCGCGAGTGCTGGCCCGAGGTCTGGCATATCAATGGGCCCATCTACCAGCGCGTCTGGCAGGGCGAAACCATCACCTACGAGGACAAACTCTATCCCCTGGCACGCCGCGGGCGGTTGGAGGATGTCTGGTTCACCATTACGTACAGCCCGATCCGTGGCGAGGAAGGGCGCATCAACGGCGTGCTCGTGACCATGTTCGAGACCACAGCGGCGCATGTGGCCCAATCGGCACGCGAGCGCGAAGAGCAGAAGCGGCGGGAGGCGGACCGGCGCCTGGCATTGGCCTTCAAGGTGCTGCCGGTGGGCGTCTGCATTGTCGACACCGAAGGGCGCCTGCAGCTGTCCAACGACCAGATGCGTGCCTACCTGCCCAGCGGCAAGGTGCCCTCCACGGATGAGGTGAACCTGCATCGCTGGCGTGGCTGGCATGCGGACGGCAGCGCCATCGGGCCGGAGGATTTCGCCATCGCCCGTGCGATGCGCGGCGAGACCGTGGTGCCGGGGCTGGAGTTCCAGTATCTGCATGACGATGGGCGCGCGCGCTGGACCCGGGTCGCGGCCGCGCCCCTGCGCGATGGCGACGGTGAGGTCAGCGGCGTATTTGCTATCGCCGTGGACATCGACGATCTCAAGCGTGCCACCGAGCGCCAGTCTGTATTGCTGGCCGAACTGCAGCACCGGGTGCGCAACATCATGTCCACCATCCATGCCATTGCCTGGCGGACCCGCGAGTCGGTCAGCAGCGTGGATGAATACGCTGAACGGTTGTGCGGGCGACTGATGTCGCTGGCGCGCACGCAGAGCCTGCTGACCCGCGGCGCCAATGCCGGGGTCTGCCTGCGTGGCATGCTCGATGAGGAGATCGCGGCGCAGACGCCGGCAGCGGCGGCCTACCGCCTGCAGGGCGAGGATGTGCTGCTGCCGCCGAAGGCGGCCGAAGTACTGTCCCTGGCGATCCACGAGCTGGCGAGCAATGCCCTGCGGCATGGCGCACTGACCCATGAGGATGGCCGGATCGAGGTGACCTGGGATCTGCAGGTTCAGGCCGGCCAGCCATGGCTGGGTCTGCACTGGTGTGAGCGCCATGCCGAAGTGGAGGACTGGGAGCAGCCCCGGCAGCGTGGCCTTGGCCGGGCGCTGATCGAGCAGCGCGTGCCCTACGAACTCGCCGGCAGCGGCGAGCTGCGCTTTGGCCCGCAGGGCCTGGACGCCTGGATCCGCTTTCCGCTGCGCGAGCGAGACAGCCTGCTGCAGACCGATGCTCCCGGCGCGGCGGCGGGCGGTTCCGGCAGGTAAAAGTCCATTTATCCCCAATTGGGCCAAATTGGGCATAATGGCCTCAACTGTCCCCGTCTGGAGCCGTGCCATGACCCTGCCGCTGGATCTGCCTGGCCTCGAAAAGGCCCCCGCGTCGTCGGTGAAGACCCGTGGCTGGCCGAGCCTGATGCGCACCGTGCGCGAGAAGCAGGCGCTGGTCATCACCAACCACAACCACCCCGAAGCGGTGATCGTGGACATCCGCACCTACCAGGAACTGCTGGCCAAGGCCGCTGGCGGCGATGCCGGTGAGCGCAGCGAAGAACTGCTGCGCCTGCGCGGTGAGTTTGACCAGACCCTGGCCAGCCTGCAGCGCGGGGAGGGGCTGGGCAAGGTGCTGGGCCAGCCGATCCGCCGCGGTCGCAAGGTCACCCTCGGCCGCCCGCTCTGACCGATGGGGCGGATCCTGGTGCTTGCCGGCGTCAATGGCGCCGGCAAGAGTTCGCTGCTGGGTACCTGGCTGGAAGCCGAAGGGCTGGGCTGGTTCAACCCCGATTCGTTCACCCGGCGCCTGGTGGAGGCCGGCTGGCCGCTGCCCGATGCCAATGCGGAGGCCTGGCAGGAAGGCACCCGCCGCCTGCGCCAGGCCATGGCTGATGGCACGGACTTCGCCTTCGAGACCACGCTGGGCGGCAACACCATTCCAGGCCTGCTGCGCGAGGCCTGTGAGCAGCATCATGTGGCGGTATGGTTCTGCGGCCTGTCCAGCGTCGAGCTGCACATCGCCCGCGTCGCTGCGCGGGTAGCGGCCGGTGGCCACGATATTCCGGTGGAGAAGATCCACGCCCGCTTCGATTCGGCGCGCGAGAACCTGCTGGACCTGCTGCCACACCTGGCCGAGCTGCATGTCTACGACAACAGCGCTCCCGCCGACGCCGACGGCTGCGTCGAGCCGCTGCCGGTGCTGGCGATGGCGCATGGCCAGCTGCAGTACCCGGTCTCGGTGGCCGAGCTGCTGCATACGCCGGATTGGGCCAAGCCCATCGTGATGCGTGCGATGGAATTGAACACCTCGGATTAGATCCACGCCATACGTGGATACCTTTCACACATCGCGCGAAACCGCGCCGTGCACGACTGCCACCGGAGCTGCGGTTAGACTGACCGCACACTCAAGGAGGATGACATGCACGGACCTGCGACGTTCCGCTCCAGTTCTATCTGCCTGGTGCTTGCCGCGCTGGCACTGGCGCTGTCCTGCATGCCGACGATGGCCGCGTCGCCTGCCGCCAAGCGACCATCGCCGCCCAGCCTGGTGCAGGCCTTCCACGCCGCCGAAGCCAACCTGCGGCTGATTCCCGGCGGCGACATTGAATCCGACTTCCGCCCGGTTTGGACCGCTGTTGCCGATCTCGATGGCGATGGCCGTGCCGAGGTCGTGTATTTCTACACGTCCGACTATTCCGGCGGCAGCTTCGCCCAAAGCAACGTTGTTGCGGTGATGACGGCGCTGACGGCAAACGATTCGCGCGGCCAGGAGAACCCGAACAGCCTGTCGCCGGTGGAAGCAGAGGACTATGCCGCCATCCGCAGGTATGGCTATGCTGACGACGCGGCTGAACAGATCCCAGGCGCCATCCGTGCCATCCGCATCCAGGGTGATCGCATCGTTGTCGATTTCATTGTCAGTGCCGGGGCGACGGTCTGCGAATGGAAGAGCCCGAACCGCCACGTCTGTCCGCCGGACGGAAACTACACATGGACGCTGCGTTGGACGCCGGGGAGGCTGACTCACATCAAGAAATAGCGCCAGGGAGTGCCGGGCGTATTCGCCCGGCGCCGCTGGCCCCGTAGGTCCACGCCAAGCGGGGACCGCGTTCTGCGGCCAGCCTCAGGCCGGCTTCACCTGCTCAGGCTCCGCAGCCTCCGGCAGTGGTGGCAGACTCGGGTCCACCGTTACCGGCACATCGCTCTTCAACAACGCAGCGGCTTCCCTGTCGCTGCCCACTGCCGGCGGTGAGCCACGCAGCGGCAGGCCGGCGGTCTCCTTTACGAACAGCATGGTCACCAGCCCGATCACCGCCGCGCCCATCAGGTAATAGGCCGGCACCAGCGGGTCGCCGGTACGTTCCACCAGCCACGCGGTCACCAGTGGCGTGGTGCCACCGAACAGCGACACCGACACGTTGAATGCGATCGACAGCGCGCTGTAGCGCACCGGCGTATAGAACAGCGCCGGCAGCGTGGACGGCATCGAACTGGTGAAGCACACCAGTGCCAGGCCCAGCAGCATCAGGCCAAGGAAGATCAGCCCGTCGTTGCCGCTGCCGACCAGCAGCAGGCACGGAATCGCCAGCACCAGCAGCGCGATGCAGGCACCAATGATCATCGGTCGGCGGCCCAGCCTGTCACTGAACAACCCGCCGACGATGTTCAACGGCATCATCACCAGCATCACGATGATGATCAGCAGCAGGCCCTTGCTCTCGGCATAGCCCATGGTGACGCTGAGGTAGCTGGGCATGTAGGTCAGCAGCATGTAGTCGGTGACGTTGAACACCAGCACCAGGCCCATGCACACGAGCAGTTGGCGACCATGCACCTGGAACAGTGCGCCCAGCCCCGGCCGGTCGTGCTCGCGCTTCTCGGCTTCTTCGGCGAACGCGCGGAACGCCGGGGTTTCCTCCAGCTTCATGCGCATGTACAGGCCGAGCAGGCCCAACGGGCCGGCCACCAGGAATGGAATGCGCCAGCCCCAGTCCAGCATCTGCTCGCTGCTCAGCAGCATGTGCAGCGCAGTGACGGTACCGGCGCCTGCGATGTAGCCGCCCAGCGTGCCGAACTCCAGCCAGCTGCCCATCAACCCACGGTTGCGGTCGGTGGAATACTCGGCGATGAAGGTGGCCGCACCGCCGTACTCGCCACCGGTGGAGAAGCCCTGCACCACGCGCGCCAGCAGCAACAGCACCGGCGCCCAGATGCCGATGCGCTCGTAGGACGGAATCAGGCCGATCGCAAACGTGCCCAGCGCCATCAGGATCATGGTGAACGCCAGCACTTTCTGGCGCCCATAACGGTCGCCGAGCGGGCCGAACACAAGGCCGCCGAGCGGACGCACCAGGAACGCCACGGTAAAGGTGGCGAAGGCGGCGATCACCTGTGCGGTGGGGTTGCTGGACGGGAAGAACACCTGGCCGATGGTGACGGCCAGATAGCCGTAGACACCGAAGTCGAACCACTCCATGGCATTGCCGAGTGCGGCCGCGCCGACGGCGCGCTTGAGCATGGGCGTGTCGACGACGGTGATCTCATCGACCTTCAGATGGCGGCGGCGTTTGAACCAGCCGAAATGGGCATGTGCATCGGGGGTGTCCTGCATGGGGGCTCCCTGGGAGGTTTGAAATGGAGAAAACGGCCGCATGCGTGGATGCACGCGCACGGCGAGGCACCGCCGTGTCGGCGGAAGCACGGCAACGGGACCACGACGGCCGCGCGGTCAGCGGCCGGGAATCACAGCGATGCGGGGGATGCAGGCGAAGTGCCTGCGGGCGTCATCCGCCAGGATCCAGCGCGAGGCGATGGATGGGCGGAGCAGGAACATGCGTGGCAAGCGGAGCGCCGGTCGGCAGTGCTTTCCACGTAACAGGTGCGCCCGTCACGTAGTGGGTCGTGTCGATCATCCGTTCATCATAACGGCACGCGCGTGAGCGTGCAGCGAAGCGCAGTTGTCTGCACGCTGTGTTCCATCATGCCTGTTCATCTGCAAAGCAATGATGACGTGCGTTGAACGGAATCTGGTCGTGCTGCTCACATGCCGCCCTCTACGTTGTGGGCGAACGCAACAGAGAAGGAGCATCGCATGACCCGTCGCATTCCCGAAGGTACGCTTGTGGTTGTCGCCGATGGCGGTTCGGCCCGTGTATTCACCAATGTCGGCAGCGATCACCAGCTGGCCTTGAAGCAGGAAGGCGAACTGCGCCTGCAGGACATCAGCGAGCAGGGTGTATCCGGGCAGGGGCCTGCGGGTGCAGTGCCGAAGGACATGTCGGTATCCCAGCTCAACGAGGCGACGTTCGCCAAGCAGGTGGCGGAACAGCTCAATGAGGATGCGTTGAAGAACCGCTATGCACACCTGGTGTTGATCGCTGATCCGACCACGCTGGGACGCATCCGTCCGCTGCTGCACAAGGAAACCCAGGCCCGCCTGCTGGGCGACATCGCCAAGGACCTGACCAACGCGCCGTTGGCGGATATCCAGAAGGCGCTGGCGGCGTAGCGCGGATGCCATTCATGCGCGATCACCTGTCGGCGGAGCCCGACCGCTTGGATGTGGAGGCGCAGGTCGGCTGGCTGCTTCTCGAGTTTGGCGCGCCCTGGTGTGGCCACTGCCAGGCCGCGCAGCCCGCGTTGCAGGTCTTTGTCGAAGCGAACGATCTGCCGCACTGGAAGATCGAGGATGGCAAGGGCAGGCCCCTGGGCCGAGCGTTCAAAGTGAAGCTGTGGCCGACGGTGGTGCTGCTGCACGATGGAGAAGAGGTCGCGCGGGTAGTGAGGCCGCTGGACAGCGCGGACCTCATGTCGTTGCAGGGCGCGCTTCCCGATTGAGGAGTGAACCGGGCGCGGCACGCGGGGCAGTCGCACTGCAGCATGCGGCGTGACAGGCCCGGTGCTAGCATCCGGCTATCACCTGAATCGATCCAAATGCCGATGCCCACGCTGGACCGTCGTCTCCTGATCGCTGTCGCCGCCACGGCGATGCTCGCTTCCGGCCTGGCTTCGGCCGCGCCTGCCAGAACCGCCGCCGACAAGGCCTATGCATCGGTGGACCCGTTCATCGGCACCGGTGGGGAAGGTCACACCTATCCGGGTGCGACGGTACCGTTCGGCATGGTCCAGCTCAGCCCGGATACGCGTATCCAGCCGCGCGAGAAGGCCTACGGTTGGGCGGCCGGCTACCGCTACGACGACAGCAGCATCGTCGGCTTCTCGCACACCCATTTTTCCGGCACTGGCCATTCCGATCTGGGCGACATCCTGCTGATGCCGTTCACCGGCAGTCCCGGCCTGGAGCGTGGCGATCCCGAGAAGCCGCGCAGCGGCTATGCCTCCCGCTTCCGCCATGATGACGAGAAAGCGGAGCCGGGCTACTACGCGGTCACGTTGGACGATTACAAGGTGCGTGCCGAGCTGACCACCAGTACCCGCGTGGGCGTGCATCGCTATGCGTTCCCCAAGGGCACCGACGCCAAGGTGCTGCTGGACATGCGCACCAGCATGTACGACTACCCGGGCAAGGTGTTGTGGTCGCGGGTGCGGGTGCGTGCCGACGGCACGGTGACCGGCTTCCGCGAGACGCGCGGCTGGGCGCCGGGCCGCCAGCTGTATTTCGCGATGCGCTTCTCGCGCGCGCTGGCCGGGCATGAGCTGCACAACACCGAGCAGAACATCGTCTACAAGGGCTTCCCGCCGCCGGGCGAGAAGGATCCGTCCCAGCGCGCACAGATCGAGGGCCGTCAGCTGGTCGGTACCTTCGCATTCGGCAAGCTGGACGCACCGCTGGTGGTCAAGGTTGCCATCTCGCCGGTCAGCGAGGCCGGCGCCATTGCCAACCTCGACGCGGAAGTGGCCGACTTCGATTTCGACCGCGTGCGTGCGCAGGCGAAACAGGAATGGACGCAGGCGCTGTCGGTGCTCGATATCGATGCACCCGAGCACGCTCGCCGCAGCGCCTATACCGCGCTGTACCACACACTGTTGGGGCCGACGCTGTTCATGGATGCCGATGGCCAGTATCGCGGTTCGGACAATGCCGTGCACAAGGCCGATGGTTTCACGAACTATTCGACGTTCTCGCTGTGGGATACCTACCGTGCGTTGCACCCGTTGCTGACCCTGGTGCAGCCGGAGAAGCGCAACAGCGACTTCGTCAATTCGATGCTGGCCCACCATGAGCACAGCCCCTACGGCATGCTGCCGGTGTGGTCGTTCCATGGCCTGGAAGACTGGTGCATGATCGGCTATCACGCCGTGCCGGTGATCGCCGACGCCTACGTGAAGGGCATTCGTGGCTTCGACGCCGACAAGGCATTGAAGGCGATGGTCGAGACCGCCAATTACGGCCCCTATGACGGTATCGCACAGTACCGCGAGCTGGGCTACGTACCGATCGACGAGGAAGGTGAAGCGGCCAGCAAGACGCTGGAATACGCCTTCGATGACTGGACCATCGCACGCATGGCGCAGGCGATGGGCAAGGGCGATATCGCGGCGACCTTCGACAAGCGCGCGGCCAACTGGCGCAATGCGTTCGACAAGGACACCGGCTTCATGCGCGCACGCAAGCGCGACGGCAGTTTCCGCACCCCATTCGACCCCAGCGCCAGTGGCTACGGTACCGACTACACCGAGGGCAACGCCTGGCAGTATTCCTGGTATGTGCCGCAGGACGTGGCCGGCCTGGCGGCAGCGCACGGTGGCAGCGACAAGCTGCTCGCGCGCCTGGACGAGGTGTTCAACGCCAAGGTGGATCCGTCCATCTTCGAGCACATGGAAGACATCACCGGGCTGATCGGCTGGTATGCACATGGCAACGAACCCAGCCACCATGTGGCCTACCTGTACTCGTACGCTGGCCAGCCGTGGCGCACCCAGGCGCGCCTGAAGCAGATCATGGACACCCAGTACGCCGACCGTCCGGATGGCCTGGCCGGCAACGATGACGTCGGCCAGATGTCGGCGTGGTATGTGTTCACCGCGCTGGGCTTCTACCCGGTGGCACCGGGCTCGGGCGAGTACATCCTCGGCCGCCCGTTCCTGCCGAAGACCGCGATGCGCCTGCCCAACGGCAAGACGTTCACCATCGTGGCCGATGGCCTGGATGACAAGCACACCTATGTGGGCAACGTGAGCCTCAACGGCAAGCCGCTGCAGCGCACCTTCCTGCGCCACGACGAGATCCTGGCCGGTGGCGAGCTGCGCTTCAGCATGCAGGCCGAGCCGAACAAGGACTGGCCGGCGCAGGGCGCGCAGGCACCGTACTCGATGAGCCGGTGATGCGGGGCGGCGCCGCATTGCCGCCGTCATTGCCCCGCACCTGGTAGGTGCCAACCTTGGTTGGCACGCGGGAGGTCAACGGTGCCCACCAAGGTGGCCGTCTACCGGAATCCGTGGGTCGCGGCGCTTTTGGTAGGTGCCAACCTTGGTTGGCACGCAGGACATCAACGGCGCCCACCAAGGTGGGCGTCTACCGGAATCCGTGGGTCGGGGTGCTTTTGGTAGGTGCCAACCTTGGTTGGCACGCAGGACGTCAACGCGAACGGAACCGCACCCCCACCCGCGCGCCACCGAGCGGCGCCGTTTCGATCTTCAACATCGCACCATGTCGCTGCGCGATCTCCGCCACAATCGCCAACCCCAGCCCGCAGCCATCGCCTTCGCTGCTGGCCCGGTAGAAGCGTTCCGTGACGCGCGTGCGTTCGGCTTCGGCAATGCCGGCGCCGTCATCGTCAACCCATGCCTGCACGCCTTCGGCCTCCTGCCGAACGCCGAGGGTGATCACACCGGGCACGGCACCGTAGCGCAGCGCGTTGTCCAGCAGGTTGCCCAATGCTTCGCGCAGCAGCTGCGGATCGCCCTGTACCTGCACGCCGTCGTCTGGCCCCTCGTAGCCCAGGTCAACGCCCGCCGCCAACGCACGGTCGGCGTAGCGCTCCACCACCCCGCGTGCCAACGCAGCCAGGTCCACCGGTTGCAGTGGCAGTGCACTGCCATGCGGATCTTCCGAGCGGCTGAGCATCAGCAGCTGGTTGACCAGATGCTGCAAGCGGGCCAGCCCGGCCAGCGTGCCGGACAGCGCCAGCTGCTGGGCCTGCGGGTCGTGCTGGCGCAATGAACTCTCCAGTTCCACCTGCATCGCCGCCAAGGGCGTGCGCAGCTGGTGCGCGGCATTGCTGACAAAGCGCCGCTGCGCATCCTGCATCGCGTCCAGACGCTGCAGCAGCGCGTTGTAGGCCTCCACCGCCGGCCACAGTTCGCGCGGTGCCTCCTGCGCAGGGTCCAACGGTGCCAACGGATCCGGCCGCGGGCTGGCCAGCTTCCGCGCAACCAGGTTGGCATGGCGAGCGGCAGCGCCTGTACCGGACCACGCCAGCCACGCCGCCAATGCCAGGATCGCGGCCTGGAAGGGAACGCTGGTCAGCAGCAGCTTGCGCTCCAGCCGGTGGCGTTTGCGAAGCGTCTCAGCCACGCGCAGCCGGATGTCATGGCCCGGTCCGGCGCTGACCACCACTTCGACCATGCGCACCGGTTGACCACGCACCCGTGCATCGTAGTAGATGGCGTCGTCATCATTTCCCGCTGCGATTGCGGGGCGGGGCAGGGCTTCGGGCAGGTCGCCATACAAACGCCCGCACTCGGCATCGACTACCTCGCCATGCACTTCGTCGGCGGTGTCCCAGCTGAACATGCGCGAGACGGCTGGGGTGATCTCGATCGAAGCGCGACCATCCTGCACCGTCACCAGCTCGGACAACGACATCGCCGAATCCAGCAGCCAGCGGTCGTAGACCTGGCCGGCATAGAACCGGGCCAGCGCAAATGAACCCACTGCGCTGCACAGCAGCAGTACCAGCAGCGGTAGCCAAAGGCGCCTGAGCAGCAGGCCACGCAGGCTGTGCACGCGCTCAGTCACCCACGGCCTCCAGCCGGTATCCAAGCCCACGCAGCATGCGGATGCCGACGCCGGCGCGCGCCTGTTCCAGCTTGCGGCGCAGGCGGCTGACGTGGACCTCGATCACCGACAGGTTGGCGTCGTGGTCCCAGCTGTACAGCGCGTCGAACAGGCGCTGCTTGGTAACGGTGCGGCCGGGATGCTGCATCAGTGCATCGACCAGCGACAGCTCACGCGCAGTCAGCTCGATGCGCTGGCCGTCCACCTGCACTTCATTGCGGATGCTGTCGAAGCACAACCGGCCCAATCGCTTCTGCGCCGGCGCATCGCTTCGGCGGCGTGACAATGCACGCAGGCGGGCTTCCAGCTCACCCAGTGCGAATGGCTTGGCCAGGTAATCATCGCCACCCCGGTCAAGGCCGAGGATGCGGTCCTCCACGCCATCGCGTGCGGTCAGGATCAGCACCGGCAGGGTGACGCCGTCGTTGCGCAGGCGCGAGAGCAGGTCGAGGCCATCGACGTCGGGCAATGAAAGATCGAGCACCATCACGTCATATGGCGCGCTGGCCAGTGCCGCCGGTGCATGCAGCCCGCGCGAAAGGTGGTCGCACAGATGGCCGGCACCCTGCAGGGCGCGGATCAGTCCATCGGCCAGAGCGGCGTCGTCTTCGATCAGCAGGATTCGCATTGCAAGCTTCGTGCAAGGTTGGGGCAAGTTTGGCGCAAGTGCGTCACCTTACCGTGACCCGCATGAATTTCTCCCCTCGTCTTGCGGCCGTGTTGGCCGCCCTCCTGTGCGCGCCGGCCGCATCGGCACTGTCCCTGCAGGATGCGCAGCGCGCAATGGAAGCACACAACCCGGACCTCCGCGCGGCGGCACTGGAGCTGCGCGCTGTGCAGGGCGATGCGCAGACGGCGGCATTACGCCCGACCACCGAGCTGTCGATCGGCACCAGCAAGATCAGCCCCAAGCACGGCATCGGCCCCGGACGCTGGCAGGACAAGCGGGTGGACAGCACCGTGGGCCTGGGCTGGACCTGGGAGCGCGGCGGCAAGCGCGCACTGCGCATCCGCCAGGCCGACGCGCTGCTGGAAGTGGCCGGGCTGGAGATGCTCGATGCGCGGCGCCGCCAGCACGTGGCGCTGCATGAAGCCTATTTCGGCTTGAAGGGCGCGCAGGAGCGGGCGCAGATTGCCGAGGCCAACCGCCAGAGTTCGGCCGAGCAGATGGCGGCGGCGGACAAGCAGGTCGCGACAGGGGCGATGGCACCGGTGGATCGCGCGCGGCTGGCGGTGGACGATCTCGCCGTAGCCGACGCGGCGCGCGAGGCGGCCCTGGATCTGCGCGATGCACGGCATGCGCTGGGGCTGCTGCTCGGCCGCGACGACAGCCATGACCTCAGCGCCGATGATCCGTGGCCAGACCCCGCGGGCAGGGTGGATACGCGTGCGTTCGACCCGCAGCAGCGTGCCGATCTGCGCGCGGCACGTTCGCGCCTGGCCGCGGCCGACACCGGTGTGGCACTGGCGCGCAGTGAGCGCCATCGCGACATCCAGCTGGGTGTGGAGGCCGAGCGCGAGCCGACCGACATCAGCGGCGTCACCTGGGGTGTGTCATTGACCATTCCGCTCGGCGGCCCGTCACGTGCACGCGGCGCGATCCAGCGTGCCGAGGCCGACCGTGACAGCGCCGCGCTGGAGCTGCAGGTACTGCAGCGCGAAGCACGCGCCGAGCTGGACCAGCTGCAGGCCAGCGCGCAGTCCGCCGCACAGCGCCGCCGCGACTATGAGGGACTGCAGTCCGACGCCGCACGCAAGGCGGTGCAGGGCATCGAACTGGCGTACCGGCGCGGCGCCGCCAGCCTGACCGATCTGCTGGATGCGCGCCGCAGTTGGCGCGACTTCGAGGCCGCGCTGATCGATGCGCGCGCCGACCATGCCATTGCCCTGGCGCGCTGGGAAGCGGCCACATCCGTTGCTGAAGGAGAGTCCCGATGAAGTCCCCCGTCGCCCATCGCCCGCGGGCGCGACACGGCGTGCTGCCGGCCTTGCTGGCGCTGGCCCTGCTGGTCGGCTGCGGCCGTGAGCCGGCGTCCTACACCGAGGATGCGCCGCAGATCAGTGCCGGCCAGATCCAGTTTCCTGCCGGCAGCCGCCAGCTGGACGTGCTGCGCAGCGAGGCGGTGACCGCCGGCGCCAGCGCCAGCCTGCAGCTGCCGGGCCGGGTGGTCTGGGACGAGACCCGTTCCAGTGCACTGCGCACGCCGTTGCCGGGGCAGGTGGCGCGCATCGAGGCGCAGCCGGGCCAGAAAGTGAAGGCCGGCCAATTGATTGCCTGGATCACCTCGCCCGAGTTCGGCCAGGCCCAGGCGGAGGGCGTGCGTGGCCGCGCCGAGCTGCAGCAGGCGCGCAAGGAGCTGGAGCGCACCCGCGAGCTGCATGCGGCGGGTGTGGCGTCGGGCCGCGAACTGGACGAGGCCGAGGCCAACTTCGCCGGCAGCCAGGCCGATCATGCGCGTGCAACCGCCTTCGCCAAGGCATATGGCAACGGCCAGCGCGTCGACCAGCGCCTGCCGCTGCGCGCGCCCATTGATGGCGTGCTGGTGGAGCGGCGGATGAGCCCGGGCATGGCGGTCAGCCCGGACAGCGAACAGCCATTGGCGGTGATTGGCGATCCGGACCGCCTGTGGTTGCTGCTGGATGTTCCCGAGAGCCTGGCCGGACGCATGAAGGCGGGCATGCAGGTGAGCGTACCCGGTGCCGATGGCCAACTGCTGCAGGCGACCCTGCAGCACGTGGATGACTTCGTCGACAGCGAACGCCGCGTGGTGCAGGCGCGCGCCGAGCTGGACAACCGCGCACGCGGCTTCAAGGCGGGGCAGTACGTGCGCGCCCAGGTGGCGTTGCCGGCCGACGGCGGTGTCTCGCTGCCCGATGCGGCCGTGCTGCTGATCGACGGCAAGCAGGTGGTGTTCGTGGAGGAGGACAAGGGGCGCTACGTGCGCCATGCCGTGCATGCCGAGGAACTGGGCGATGGCCGGCTGTGGGTGCGTGACGACCTGGCGGTTGGCAGCAGGGTGGTGGTCGAGGGCGGCCTGCTGTTGCAGCAGCTGGTCGACAGCGCGCCAGCCGCCGCCAGCGCCGGCACGGGGCACGCCGCGCCATGATCGATCGCCTGATTGCCTATTGCCTGCGCCAGCCCTTGATGGTGATGCTGGCGCTGCTGTTGTTCATCGGCGCTGGCATTGCCGCGTTCCGCGTGCTGCCAGTCGAGGCCTTTCCGGATGTGTCCGATACACAGGTGACAGTGGTATCGCTGCACCCCGGGCGCGCGGCCGAAGAGGTGGAGCGCGAAGTGACGATGCCGCTGGAAGTGGCGCTGTCCGGCATTCCGCATTCGGTGCGGGTGTTCTCGCATACGCAGTTCGGCCTGTCGATGATCATCCTGACCTTCGACGACAAGGCCGATGACTACTTCGCGCGCCAGCAGGTGCTGGAGCGCCTGCAGGGCGTGGAGCTGCCGGAAGGGGTGACCCCGGAACTGGAGGCGATGAGCTCAGCGGTAGGCGAGATCTACCGCTACGTGCTCAAGGGCCCGCACATGACGCCGACCCAGCTGCGCACCGTGCAGGAATGGACGATGGAGCGCAGCCTGCGCACCGTGCCGGGCGTGGCCGATGTGATCAGCTTCGGCGGCTTCGCGCGCACGTTCCAGGTCAAGCCGGACCTGGACAAGCTGCGTGACCGCGGCATCAGCCTGCGTGAGTTCGCCGAGGCCCTGGAGAAGGGCAGCTCGAATGCCGGCGGCGGCTACGTGGAGCGCGGCCAGCAGCAGTTCCTGATCCGCGGCGTAGGCCTGATGCGTTCGCCGGCCGACATCGGCAATGTGGTCGTGGAGCAGCGTGGTGGCACGCCGATCCTGGTGCGCGACCTAGCCAGCATCGCCGATACCGGCCTGCCACGGCAGGGCCTGGTCGGCCAGGACGACAATGACGATGCGGTGTTCGGCATGGTGCTGATGCGCAAGGGCGAGAATCCGTCCGACGTGCTCGGCGCCCTGCATGCGCGCATCGCCGAGATCGAAGCCAACCAGCTGCCGCACGGGGTCAGCATCGAGCCGTTCTACGACCGCTCGTGGCTGGTCTCGACCACGCTGAAAACCGTCTTCAGCAACCTGCTGGAAGGCGCGGTGCTGGTGTTCCTGGTGCTGTGGCTGTTCCTGTACAACGCCCGCGCCGCACTGATCGTGGCGGCGATGATGCCGCTTGCGCTGCTGTCGACCTTCCTCGGCCTGCACCTGTGGGGCGTGCCGGCCAACCTGCTGTCGTTGGGTGCGATGGACTTCGGCATCATCATCGACGGCGCGGTGATCGTGACCGAGCACATCGTCTCGCGATTGTCGAAGCTGCCCCCTGCGGCCGACCGGAAGACACGGTTCTCGACCATTCTTTCAGCCGCATCGGAAGTGGGGCGGCCGACGTTTTTCTCGATGTTGATCATCATCGCCGCACACATCCCGATCTTCACCCTGCAGCGCCAGGAAGGCCGCATGTTCGCGCCGATGGCGTACTCGGTGACCTCGGCCCTGATCGGTGCGTTGATCCTGGCGCTGACCGTGGTGCCGTTGTTCTGCTACTGGTGGCTGCGGCGCGACCGCATGCGCGACGGCAATCCGCTGATGGACCGCCTGACCGGCTGGTACCGGCCGATCCTGGAGCGCGCTCTGGCCCGCCCGCGTGCGGTGGTACTGACCGCGGTCGCGCTGCTGGCCGGCACGCTCGCGCTGGGCACCCGGCTGGGTTCGGAGTTCCTGCCGGAGCTGGACGAGGGCTCGATCTGGCTGACCGCCACGCTTGACCCCAGCACCAGCCTGGCCGAGGCGCAGCAGCAGTCGCGGCGCATCCGTGAGCTGGTCGGCACCTTCCCGCAGGTATCGACGGTGGTGGCCAAGCTGGGGCGCCCGGAAGACGGCTCCGATGCCAAGGGCGCCAACCAGATCGAGGCGCTGGTGGCGTTGAAGCCCGAGAAGGAATGGCCGAAGGGCGTGGACAAGCGGCAGCTGGTCAGTGATCTGCAGCGCACGCTGGAGCAGCGTATTCCAGGGCCGGAGTTCTCGATCTCGCAGCCGGTGCGCGACAACATCCTGGAGAGCATCTCGCAGATCAAGGGCCAGGTGGTGATCAAGGTCAGTGGCTCGGATCTGGACGTGCTGAACCAGCAGGCGCAGGCGATCCTGGGACAGGTACGTGGCGTAGAGGGCGTAGAGAGTGCCTTCATCGACCGTGACGGCTCACTGCCGCAGCTGCAGATCGAAATCGACCGCGACCGTGCTGCGCGCTATGGCTTGAACGTGCGCGATATCGACGAGGTGATCGAGACCGCACTGGGCGGGCGCCAGGTCGGCGAACTGTGGGAAGGTGACCGCAGGTTCCCGATCACGTTGCGCCTGGACGACGCCGACCGCGACCTGCAACGGCTGCGCACGGTGCCGGTCGGCATCGGCGATGGGCACACGGTGACACTGTCCGACGTGGCCGACTTCCGCATGGCCAGCGGTGCGATCAACATCTCGCGCGAGAACGCACAGCGGGTCAAGGCGGTGAGCATCTTCATCGCCGGGCGTGACATGGGCAGCGTGGTGGCCGACATGCGCAAGCGCGTGGACGCCAGCGTGCAGTTGCCGGAAGGCTACCGGCTGGAATGGTCCGGGGAGTTCGAGAACCAGCAGCGTGCGATGAAGCGGCTGGGCTGGGTGATCCCGCTGTCGGTGCTGATCATCTTCGTGCTGCTGTTCGATGCCTTCAAGGACATCAGCAGTGCGGCGCTGATCCTGGCCAACGTGCCACTGGCGATGATCGGCGGCATTCTCGCCCTGTGGTTGACCGGCATCCCGCTGTCGGTGTCGGCGGCGATCGGCTTCATTGCATTGTTCGGGCAGGCGGTCTTGAACGGGGTGGTGATGCTCAGTCGCTTCGCGCAGCTGCGCGAGCAGGGCATGGACCTGCTGCAGTCGGTGGTGCAGGGCTCGCTGCAACGCCTGCGCACGGTGCTGATGACCGCATTGCTGGCGATGTTCGGCCTGCTGCCGATGGCGACCTCGCATGCCATTGGCGCCGAGACCCAGAAGCCGCTGGCGGTGGTGGTGATCGGTGGCCTGCTGTCGGCGATGCTGCTGACCCTGCTGGTACTGCCCACGCTGTACTACTGGGTGCATCTCCGCCGCGAGGCACGCACGGGCTGACGGCGATATCCGGTTCTCTGCCCGGTAGAGGCCAACCTTGGTTGGCACGCGGCGAGGCGCCCACCAAGGTGGGCGAATACCGGTGCGCAATGGCCGCGAACTACACCATCCCGCCATTGGCGCGCAGGACCTGACCGTTGATCCACCCGCCATCGGCACCGGCCAGGAACGCCACCGCACCGGCGATATCCTCCGGCGTACCCAGCCGCTCCAGCGGGTTCATCTTCGCCAGCCGCTCGATCAGTTCCGGCGACTTTCCGTCCAGGAACAGGTCGGTAGCGGTCGGACCGGGAGCCACCGCGTTTACGGTGATGTTGCGCCCGCGCAGCTCCTTGCTGAGGATCGCGCCCATCGTCTCCACCGCCGCCTTGCTGGCGGCATACACGCTGTAGTTCTCCAGTCTGATGCCGACCACGCTGGTGGACAGGGTGATCAGCCGGCCACCGTCGCGCACCCGTCGCGCGCTCTCGCGCAGCACGTTGAAGGCGCCTTTCAGGTTGATCCCGATCACCCGCTCGAACAGGGCATCGTCGCTGTCGGCCAGCGGCGCCAACTGCAGCACGCCAGCACTGTTCACCACTACGTCGATACCGCCGAAGCGCGCCTCGATAGCGTCGAACAGCTGGCGCACCGCCTGCGGGTCGGCCACATCGGCCTGCAGCGCGATGGCCTGCGCGCCGGCCGCGTTGAGTTCGGCGGCCAATGCTTCGGCGTCGTCGCGGCGGCCCGCATAGTTGATCGCGAGCGCGTGGCCATCGGCGGCCAGGCGGCGGGAGATGGCGGCGCCGATGCCACGGGATCCGCCGGTGACCAGGGCGACAGAGCGGGCGGGGGAGAGGGTCATGGTGGCTTCCACTGGGGAGCGCCGGAGTGGCGCAGGGCTATCTTCGCGAGATTGTCCTTTCGGATAGTCCTGCATAATCCGTCAACATCATCCGGACAGCCGAACAATGGATCGTTTCACGGCCATGCGCACCTTCGTCCGTATCGTCGAGCGCCGCAGCTTCACCCGGGCCTCCGAGGACCTGGGCCTGCCACGGGCCACGGTGACCGACGCGATCAAGGCGCTGGAACAGCGGCTGGGGGTGCGCCTGCTGCACCGGACCACGCGGCTGGTGGTGCCGACGCTGGAAGGCGAGGCCTTCTATGGCCGTTGCCTGCGCCTGATCGCCGACATGGACGATGCCGAGGCTGCGTTCCGTGATGCCCCGCCACGCGGGCCGCTGCGCATTGAAGTACATGGCACGCTGGGCCGGCACCTGCTGTTTCCGCACCTGCCGGAGTTCCTGCAGCGCTACCCGGAGATCGAGCTGGACGTCAGTGAAGGCGACCGCTATGTCGACCTGCTGCGCGAAGGCGTGGATGCGGCGTTGCGGGTGGGGACGCTGGCCGACAGCGATCTGGCGGCGCGCCGGTTGACGATGCTGCGCGAGGTCACGGTGGCCGCTCCGGGTTATGTGCAGGCGCACGGCCTGCCCGATACCATTGAATCGCTGGAGCAAGGCCATCAGATGATCGGCTACCGCTCCAGCGCCACTGGCCAGCTGATCCCCCTGGAGTTCCAACAGGCGGGACAGGTGCGCTACGTGCCGCTGCCGGCGCGGGTGCGTGTTTCCGGCGCGGATGCATTCCTTGGGGCCGCGCTGGCGGGCCTCGGCATCATCCAGGCGCCGCGCTACCGGATGGACCCGTATATCGCGCGCGGGCAGCTGGTCGAGCTGTTGCCTGAGACGCCGCCGACGCCAAGCCCGTTGAGCCTGGTCTACCCGCGCAACCGCACGCCGTCGCCACGCTTGCGGGTGTTCATCGACTGGGTGGCCGGGGTGTTCGAGCAGACCGGGGTTGCCGGCCAGCGGCCGGCACTACCGTCCAAGGGCGCGCGTGCTGGGTAGTGCCGGCCGCTGGCCGGCAGCACCGAAGCAACGTTCCTGAGACGCTGCCATGGGCTGGCTGTGCAGGGTAGTGCCGGCCGCTGGCCGGCAACTGCAATGCGCTTGATGTACCGGGGTACCGGCCAGCGGTCGGCACTACCGGGCGGCGGCGCCCGGCAGCACCAGCTCGAACACGGTGCCGGTGTCATCCGACACAACACTCACACTACCGCCATGGGCCTGTGCAATCGCGCGGGTAATCGCCAGCCCCAGTCCGGCACCTTCGTGGCGGCCGCGCTCGCCGCGGTAGAAGCGATCGAACAGGCGCGGCAGCGCTTCGGCGGCAATCGGCGTGCCAAGGTTGTGCACGCTGACCCTGCACACGCCATCGGCCTCGATCAGCCGCACCCGTACTTCGCTGCCCACGGCTGCGTGCTTCAACGCGTTGGACAGCAGGTTGGCGATCGCGCGGTGCAGCATCAGGCGGTTGCCTTCCACGCTCGCCACACCGTCGCGGCGCAGGGTCAACTGCCGGTCCTCGGCCAGCAGGTCGTAGAACTCGAGCAGCGAATCCACCACCCCATCCAGCGCCACCAGCTCGCGTGAGGGCAGCGCGCCCGGCGCCTCGGCCTGCGCCAGGTACAGCAGGTCGCCCACGGTCTGCGCCAGCTGCTGCAGTTCCTCGGCACACGACGCAAGCGTCTCGCGGTAGGCCTCGTTGCTGCGCGGGTGCGCCATCACCACCTGCACCTCGGTCAGCATGTTGGTGATCGGGGTGCGCAACTCGTGGGCGAGATCACCGGAGAACTCGGTCAGCCGCGCGAAGTCCTGCTGCAGGCGTGCCAGCATGCCGTTGAGGGTCTGCGCCAACTGCTCCAGTTCGGCCGGTGCACTGCGCGCGCTCAGGCGGCGCTGCAGGCGACCGGCGGTGATCTGCCTGGCCTCATCGGCCAGCGTGCGCAGCGGCCGTAGCGTACGCCGCACCACATAACCGCCGAGCAGGCTGCTGGCCACCGCGGCGCCGATGATCGCGATCGCCAGCAGGTGGCGAAAGCGCTGCAGGAAATCGGCATGGCGGTCGTCATCGATGGCCAGCAGGGTGACCAGCGGGCTGCCGTCGGCCAGGGTCTGGCGCAGGTGCAGGGCATGCATGCAGCGGCCATCGGCGAGGATCCAGTCGTGCCGCCGTGGCGCGGCGTCGATCGGCTGGCCGCGTGCATGCTCGCGCAGCAGCGCCGGTGCGGTCGAGAACAGCACCGCGCCACGCCCATCAACAACGTGGAAGGCGATGTCCGGATGATGGCCCAGCGCCTCTGCCAAGCGCTTCGCGCGTGTGGACGCAGGTCCGTTATCGGCGAGGTCACGGATCAACGCGACCTTGTTTTCCAGTTCGACGAAGTCCTGGGCGACCAGGTCGTGGCGGGCACTGACATAGATCGCCACGCCTAACGCGGCCAGCACCAGCGTGGCCACGATGGCGAACAGCAGCGTCAGCCGCGCCGCGATGGAACGGCGCAGGCTCATCCGCTGTGCACTGCACCGTCGTCCGGCGCCTCCAGCACATAGCCCATGCCGCGCACGGTGACGATCAGCTTGGCATCGAAGTCATCGTCGATCTTCGCGCGCAGGCGGCGGATCGCCACGTCGATCACGTTGGTGTCGCTGTCGAAATTCATGTCCCACACCTGCGAAGCGATCAACGAGCGCGGCAGCACTTCGCCACGTCGGCGCGCCAGCAGCTCCAGCAGGGTGTATTCCTTCTGGCTGAGGGTGATGCGCTGGCCGCCGCGTTCAACCCGGCGGCGCAGGGTGTCCACCACCAGGTCGGCGATGACGATGCGCTCGGCCTGCGGCTGCGCCTGGCCGCGACGCAGCAGGGTGCGTACCCGCGCCAGCAGCTCGGCGAAGGCGAATGGCTTGGCCAGGTAGTCGTCGGCGCCCAGCTCAAGGCCCTGCACGCGGTCGGCGATGCTGCTGCGCGCGGTCAGGAACAGTACCGGCACCTGCCAGCCGGCCTCGCGCAGCCGCGACAGCACGTTCCAGCCATCCAGGCCGGGCAGCATCACGTCCAGGATGACCAGCTGGTACTCGCCGCTGCCGGCCAGGTGCAGCCCGTCGACGCCGTTGCAGGCGAGATCGACCACGTAGCCGGCCTCGATCAGCCCCTGGCGCAGGTAGTTGCCGGTCTTGGGTTCGTCTTCGACGATCAGCAGTTTCATGATGCGCCCATCATCGCAGCTTGGGCCCGTACCGGAACGGATTGGTCATGCCAGTGGGTCCAGCGTGCCAAGCACCGCGACGCAGGCCAGCACCAGCAGTGCCAGCAGCGATTCGCAGGCCAGGCTTTGGCGGAGCGAGCGCAGCGGCCTGGGTTGCCAGCCGCCACGGATGGAGACCGCCAGCGCCGGCACCAGCCGCCAGCGATGCAGCGCGGCCAGGCCCAGCATGCCACCCACCAGTGCCAGCTTGAGCAGCAGCCAGCGTCCATGCGCAGTGCCGATGAGGGTCTGCACGGAACCGCCAAGATCGACATAGGTATAGGCGCCGGTCATCGCCAGGGTGGCGACGATGATCGTGCCGGGCAGGGCGAAGCCGTGGGCGGCCTGCCACAGCTCCCGGGTGCGTTCGCGCAGGCGCAGGCCCTGCGGACGCAGCGCCAACTGCAGGAAGGCGGCGATCGCGCCGACCCAGGCGCCGGCGGCCAGAAGGTGCACCATGCCGGACACCAGCCGCATCGTGCCACCGAACCCATCGCCGGCGGCGGCATGGCCGTTCCAGGACAGGCTGGCGAGGGCCATTCCGGACAACGCGAGCAGCGCCACGCGCCGCGGTCCACCCAGCGGCGTGGCGGCTGCCAGCAAGGGCAGCATCGCCAGCACCGCCACGGTGCGCAGCAGGCCGGCTTCACCTACCGGCGTGCCGGTGAGGAACCAGTGCGCCGTTGCAGGGTCGATGTCGGCCGGCGCGATGCCGAGCACACCGGACAAGCGGGTGATGACATCGGTGACCACCACGGCCAACGCGACCAGGGCGAGCGCCAGCGAGACGCCGCGCGGTAGCCGCGGACGGACGAACAGCAGCCGCCCGAACAGCAGCATCAGCACCAGGTACAGCGCCAGCCGCAGCGCATACGGCGAGAGCTCGGCCACGGCGGCGGCCTTACTTCACGGTGAAGCGGTAGTTGCCGGTGATCGGGTGGCTGTCCTGGCCGACCGCGCGCCATTGCAGTGCGTAGCTGCCGGCGGGCAGCGGCTTGGCGAAGCGCGCACGCAGCGTGTGCCCATCTTCGGAGAGGTCCTGCGCGGTGGTGGGCATGGCCATCTTCATGCGGCCATGGTCCATGCTCAGTTCGATGCGGGTGGCACGCGGCATCACCTTCTCACTGAACTGCAGCGTGATCTCGGTCGCCGGGGCCATTGTGGCGTCGGCGGCCGGCGTCGAACGCACCAGGCTCGGATGGGCCAGGGCCAGCGGCGCAACCGCGAGGCCGGACAGGAGAAGCGCCAGGGAGGCGGAGCGGCGAAGTGAACGGGTCATGCGCGGGACACCTTTGGAAGAAGTGGCCCGCAGAGTGGAGGGCCGCGCCTTTCGCCGCCCTGACCCGAACATTACCGATCTGTAATGTTCCGTCCACGCACAGGTGGTGCCGGCCGCTGGCCGGCATCACAGTGCTGCCAACGGCCCCTGCATGCGATGGAAACTGCCATCGGTGGCGGTGAACCAGGCCAGCGAACGCCCGCCGACGAAGTCATCGACATGCACGACCGTTGCGCCATCGGCTTCCTGCCACGAAATGGCATAGACCCCTTCGCCGATCTGCTGCCACTCGCAGGCGGCTTCGCCCTGCGCACCGGCATAGGCGCCGGAAACGATGGCGTACTGCACGTGGCGGCCATCGGCGCTGTAGACATTGTCGGCGGCCAGGCCGTCATAGCTGACGCGGAAGCGGCGGCCGGCGAACAACGGCAAGGCGGGGGCCGTGTTCATCGGATCGCCACCGGGTTGATGTTGACCTGGGTCGAGCCGACGTAAAGCGGCTGGCCGAGCACGAACAGGAATTCCCAGGCCTTGTCGCGCACCAGCGCACGGCTGTCGATCAGCTCCAGGTTGTAGATGCCGCGCTTGGCCAGCATGTACTGGTTGATCGGGAACTCCTCGGCACCGTTCGGGTTCGGGTAGACCTCCGAGGCCCAGGTGTCGCCACCGAAGGCGACGATGCCCTGGTCGGCCAGCCACTTCGCGGCCTCCATGCCGATACCCGGCTCCACTTCGAGGAACTGCGTGTTGTCCTTGCCGATCAGTTCCAGCCAACCGGTGTTGAACAGCACCACGTCGCCCTTGCGCAGGCTCAGGCCCTGCTTCTTCAGCACGGCCTGGATGTCTGCCACGGTGAACTCGGTGCCGCCGGGCACGATCGCCTTGCCGTAGTACGCGGTCATGTCCAGCACGACGCCGCGGGTGACCATCGGCGGTACCTTCTCGACGCCGAGCTTGCGCACACCGTCCACGGTGACGAAGTCGGCGGCCTTGTTGCCGTTGTAGTAGACGTTGTCGATGCCGATATGGCCGATGCCGTTGAGCTGGGTGCCAACGCCGGTCCAGGCGTTCACCAATTCATCGTTGAAGGTGAACTTGTTGGGGCCCAGCGACTTGCCGGCCTGCTGGCCGACCTGCACGTTGTACAGGCGGAAGCTGCGGTGGCGGAACGCGGGCAGGTTCTTGTCCACCGGCACCGCCAGCGGATAGGTCTTGCCGGTCCTGACCAGCGATACCGCGTGCTTGACCACGTCAGCGGTGAGCAGGTTGGCCGCGCCGATCTCGTCGTTGGCGCCGTAGGCAGAGGGATACCACTCCTCGGCGGTGGCCTGGAAGGACAGCGGCAGGGTGGCCAGCGCAAGCGCGGCCAGGGTCTTCATCTTCATGGCAAAGCTCCGGTAACTGTCAGGCCGTCGCGGTGGCGCCGGCATGGGCCGGGAAGTGCGGCAGCACGTACTCGGCGATTTCGTGGAAGGTTTCGGCCAGCGGCCGTTCGTTGCGGCGGAACTGCAGGCCGATGTGGTCGACACCGGCCGCCTGCATGGCGTGCAGCTCGGCCAGCAGGGCGTTGCGGCCGCCGCGCAGGCCGAAGCGCCAGCGCTGCAGGGGGGCATCGGCATCGGCCACCAGGTCCAGGTGGATGAAGCTGGCATACGGCTTGTTGCCGGCCACGGCGCGCCACGCCGCCACACGTTGCGCATGGTCCTGCGGCGTGCCCGGGTAGGCCAGGCAACCGTCCATGTGCTGGCCGATCCATGCTGGTTGCTGTTGGGCCAGGCCGGCCACGAACAACGGCAGGGCCGGGCCATCGGCGGGCAGCACGTCCAGGCCCTGCGGCAGGTGCGCGGCGGCGCCTTCGCGCAGCAATGCGATCTGCTCGCGGAAACGGCTGCCACGGCTGTCGAAGTCGCGGCCGAACAGCGGGTATTCCACCGGGCGGTCGCCACTGGCTACGCCCAGCAACAGGCGGTCGCCGCTGAGCCGCTGCACGCTGCGCGCCGACTTCAGGGTCAGCAACGGCTCACGGATCGGCAGCACCACCGCACCGGTGCCCAGCAGGATGTCATTGGTGATGCCGGCCAGGTAGCCGAGGTAACTGAATACCTCGAACACCTGCGCCGCATCGCCGAAGGCCGGGTCGTACACCGGCACGTCGCGTATCCACAGCGCACGGAAGCCGAGGCGGTCGGCCAACCGTGCCAGTTCCGCATGGCGCTGCAGGTCCGGTTCACCGGGCAGGCGTCGTGCGGCGCGTCGTGCCTGTTCGCCCAGCGGCGTCCAGTCATTGTCCAGCGGTGCTTCGATGCCGATGCTGAAACCACCGGCCTGCAGCCGCGCCAACGCACTGCCCATGACCAGGCTCCTCAGTCCCAGGCCGGGGCCAGGCCCGGCGGATCGACTTCGCGGCCGTTGCGGTCAAGCGCAGCGATCGCGGCCATGTCATCGGCATCCAGGTGCAGGTCCTGGGCGAGCAGGTTGCTGGCCAGGTTCTCGCGCTTGGTCGAGGACGGGATGACCGAGTAACCCAGTTGCAGTGCCCACGCCAGCGCGACCTGGGCCACGGTGGCCTGGTGCTTGTCGGCGATGGCGGCCAGCACCGGATCCTTCAGTACCTTGCCGTAGGCCAGGGTCATGTAGGAGGTCACGGTGATGCCCTGGTCCTGCAGGAAGGCGGTCAGTGCCGGGTTCTGCAGGTACGGGCTCAGTTCGATCTGGTTGGTGGCGATCTCGCCGGCACCGACCACCTCGATGGCCTGCCGGGTCAGCTCGATGTTGAAGTTGGACACACCGATCTGGCGGGTCAGGCCCAGCGTCTTGGCTTCGGCCAGCGCGGTCATGTACTCGCGCAGTTCAACGCCATTGCCCGGCGCCGGCCAGTGGATCAGCAGCAGGTCGACGTAGTCGGTGCGCAGCTTGGCCAGGCTGTCGCGCAGGCTCGGGATCAGCTTGTCGGCGGCGTAGTTGTCCACCCAGATCTTGGTGGTCAGGAACAGCTGGTCGCGCGGGACGCCGGATTCGGCGATGGCCTGGCCGACTTCGGCTTCGTTGCCATAGATCTGCGCGGTATCGACTGCACGGTAGCCAACGTCGAGGGCGTTGCGCACCGAGTCGATGACGGTCTGGCCGGTCAGGCGGAAGGTGCCGACGCCAAAGGAAGGAACGCTCATGATGGACTCCAGGGACTTCGTTGAGAGCCGGTGGGCTCGGGACAGGGCGAAGTGTGGGCGCTTTACATTTGTTGATTAAGCCGTGTATACGGGAAACGCTTTTGCGCCGAGGTAAAAAATGAAAACCACCCTGGATGAGCTGAAAGCCTTCGTGGCCGTGGTCGACAGTGGTTCGATCACGGCGGCGGCCGAGGCGCTGGAACTGACCATCTCCGCCACCAGCCGCACCCTGGCGCGGCTGGAGGACAAGCTGCAGACCACGCTGCTGCGACGGACCACGCGGCGGCTGGAACTGACCGAGGAAGGCGCGGCGTTCCTGGAGTACGCGCGTACGATCCTGGCCACGGTGGACGAGGCCGAGGAACAGATGGCCGCGCGGCGGCTGCAGCCGGTCGGGCGCCTGCGCGTGGACGCCGCCACGCCGTTCATGCTGCACGTGATCGTGCCGCTGCTTGAGGGGTTCCGTGAGCGCTACCCGCAGGTGGAGCTGGAGCTGAATTCCAATGAAGGCATCACCGACCTGATCGAGAAGCGCACCGACGTGGCGTTCCGCATTGGCGTGCTGCGCGACTCGACCCTGCATGCGCGGCCGATCGGCCACAGCCGCATCCGGGTGGTGGCCAGCCCCGAATACCTGCGCCGCCAGGGAACGCCCACGCGCGTGGAGCAGCTGCGTGAGCACGACCTGCTGGGCTTCACCCAGCCCAGTTCGTTGAACGAATGGCCGCTGCAGGATGCCGATGGCGGGCCTTTCGTGATCGAGCCGGCCATCGCTTCATCCAGTGGCGAGACACTGCGGCAGATGGCGGTGGCCGGGCTGGGCATCGCCTGCCTGTCTGATTTCCTCACCCGCCAGGACCGGCGTGATGGCCGCCTGGTGCAGCTGTTCGCCAGGCAGACGCAGGAAGTGCGGCAGCCGATCAACGCGGTGTACTACCGCAACACCGCGCTGGCCGCCCGCATCACCTGTTTCGTGGACCACGTGACGCAGACGCTCGGCCAGCGTCCGTTTGACGAATAGAGATCGGTAGAGCCGGCCGCTGGCCGGCTTTTCCCCTCCTGCCGGATCACAGCAGCTGCCGGCCAGCGGCCGGTACTACCAACTGTGTATCACCTGTTGCGTGGCCCATGCATGGATGGGTAGAGCCGGCCGCTGGCCGGCTGCCGGGTCCTTGGGGCTGCCGGCCAGCGGCCGGCACTACCAAATGCGTATCACCTGATGCGTGGCCCACGTACGGATGGGTAGAGCCGGGCGCTGGCCGGCTGCCGGGTCCCCGGGGCTGCCGGCCAGCGGCCGGTGTCAGCGGGTGCGCAGCGCGCGCCGGTTGCCGATGTGCGCGCATGCCAGCAGCACGCCACCACTGGCTGTCGCCACGCCATGCCAGAGCAGCGATTCCTTCAGCGGCAGGTACAGCGAGGCCGACAGCAGCAGGATGGTGCCGGCGCAGGCCAGCCGCACCGGCCGCCAGCGCCCGTGCCGGTGCACCCCGGCCGAGGTACTCGCCAAGGCCAGCGACGAGGCCAGCAGCGCGAACAGCCATTCCCAGCGCGACATCATCAACAGCAATGTCATCGCGCCATGGCCGGGATGCTGGAACGAGCGCAGCGCCATCATCGCAGCCGGCACGAAGGCCAGCAGCAGGGGCAGGGCGATGCAGTGGGCGGCGCAGGCCAGGGACAGCCAGGCCCCGGCAAGATCGAAGCGGGGGTGCCAGCGTGCCGAAGTTGGCGGCTGGGCCAGGGCCCTTGCGGGCGTCGTGGGGATGTGGTCCATAATGTTACATAGTAACAATTGGAGCCTCCCCCATGAAGCGTTCTGCTGCTCTTTTCCTGCTGCTGGCTGCCAGTGCCGCGCAGGCCCATGACATCCGCCAGCACGCACCGCACGTGCACGGCCAGGCGACCGTCGATGTTGCGCTTGACCGGCAGACGCTGGAGTTCGCCCTGCAGGCCCCCGGCATCGGCATCCTCGATTACGAGCGACCGCCGGCCAATGCAGCCGAGCAGGCCGCGCTGGCACGGGCTACGACAGTGCTGAAGGGCGGCAGCTGGGTCACCTTGCCCACCGCCGCAGGCTGCCGCCTTTCAGGCAACGATGCCAAGGCCGAGGGATTCGACGCGACGGCCGCCGCGCCGCCGCCGGGACAGCACCGTCACGCAGGTTTCAGCGCAACGCTGCAGTACCACTGTGCCAAACCTGCCGCGCTGCGCGCCATCGTCGTGCGCCTGCCCGTACTGTTCCCGGGTCTGCACGAAGTCATCGTCAACAGCGCAACCGCCAACGGCCAGAATCGCAGCGTGCTGACGCCCGACAGCCTGCGCGTGGTGCTGGCACCGTGAGCGCGGCACCGGTGATCTCGCTGGAAGACGTGCAGTTCGGCTACGGCATGCAGCGGGTGCTGGACATCCCGCGATTATGGGTCGAGCAGGGCAGCAGCGTGTTGCTGCGCGGAATCAGCGGTGGCGGCAAAAGTACCCTGCTGGGCCTGCTGGCGGGAGTGCTGCTGCCCGGCAAGGGCCGTGTCGAGGTGGCCGGGCACGCGCTGCAGGCGATGCGCGGTGCCGCGCGGGACCGCTTCCGCGCCGACCACCTGGGCGTGATCTTCCAGCAGTTCAACCTGCTGCCGTTTCTCAGCGTGCGCGACAACATCGCGCTGGGCCTGCGCTTCTCGCGCCTGCGCAGCGCGCGCATCAGCGGCCCGCTGGATGCCGAGATCGCCCGCCTGCTGCAGGCCCTGCAGCTCAACCCTGAGCTTATGCAGCGGCCGGCGGGTACGCTCAGTGTTGGCCAGCAACAACGCGTGGCGGCAGCACGCGCCCTGATCGGTCGTCCGGCATTGCTGCTGGCCGATGAGCCCACCTCGGCGCTTGACCGTGAAGCGGCAACCGCGTTCCTGCAGTTGATGTCCGCGCAGTGCCAGGCGGCCGGCGCCACGGTGCTGGTGGTCAGCCATGACGACAGCCTGCAGCCGTTGTTCGACCGCGCCATTTCACTGTCCGAGATCAACCAGGCAGGTGCCGGCCATGCTTGAGCTAGCCTGGGCCAGCCTGCGCAGCCGCGCGTTGAGTGTCGGCCTGACCGTGCTGGTCATCACCCTCAGCGTGGTGCTGCTGCTGGGCGTCGAGCGTGTGCGCACGCAGGCGCACGAGGGGTTCGCCAGCACCGTATCGGGCACCGACCTGATCGTCGGTGCGCGCTCGGGACCGGTGAACCTGCTGCTGTACTCGGTGTTCCATATCGGCGACCCGACCAACAACGTGTCCTGGCAGTCCTACCAGGAGCTGTCCGCCTTGCCGCAGGTGAAGTGGTCGGTGCCACTGTCGCTGGGCGATTCCTGGCGCGGCTACCGTGTAGTGGGTACCACTGGCGGCTACTTTGAACACTATCGCTATGGTTCCGGTCACGAGCTGGCCTTTGCACAGGGGCGGCCCTTCGATGATCTGTATGACGCGGTGATCGGCGCAGAAGTGGCACGCGCGCAGAAGGTCGGCCTCGGCGATGAGATCGTGCTGGCACACGGCACCGGCGCGGTCACCCTGGCCACGCATGCCGACAAGCCGTTCCGTATTGCCGGCATCCTGCAGCGCACCGGCACGCCGGTGGATTCGTCGCTGCTGGTCTCGCTGCCGGCCATCGAGGCGATCCATGTTGACTGGCGATCGGGCGTGCAGCTGCGCAGCCAGAGCGTCAGCGCCGAGCAGGCGCGCCACCTGGACCTGACACCGACCAGCATCACCGCCTTCATGCTCGGCCTCAACTCGCGCATCGCCACGTTCTCGGTACAGCGCAGGATCAACGAGTATCCGGATGAGGCGATGCTGGCGATCCTGCCCGGCGTGACCCTGCAGCAGCTGTGGCAGTCGCTGGGCACCGCCGAGCGCGCACTGCAGCTGATCAGCGCGATGGTGGTGGCACTCGGCATGGTCTCGCTGGTGGCGCTGCTGGTCTCGACCCTGCAGGAGCGGCGGCGCGAGATGGCGATCCTGCGTGCCACCGGGGCACGGCCGGGTTACATCGCCGGCCTGCTGGTGGTGGAGGCGGTGGCGACCAGCGCGGCGGCCTGCGTGCTGGCGCTGGTGCTTCTGGTGGCCGCCAGCGTTGCCGGGCGCGGCTGGGCCCTGGCCACCTTCGGTCTGTCGATCACCCATGTCTGGCCGGACGGCCGCGAGCTGGCCTGGGTGGCAGGCGTGCTGGCGATCAGTGCGGTGGCTGGGCTGGTCCCGGCGTTGCTCGCTTACCGGCGCACCTTGGCCGATGGCCTTTCACCGGGAGGCTGAGCATGCGCTGGATGCTGTCGCTGCCGATGGTACTGGCCCTGGTTGCCTGCGAGCGGCCGGTGGATACCGGTGTGCAGGCCCTGCCACCCGCGCCGGTTGTCGACCGCGCTGACGCTGCGGATGCGGCAGAGCAGGAGCTGGACTGGCTGCAGATGATGCCCAAGGACGAGCTGGCCGCGCTGGAACGCGGCGAGGGCCCGGAAGTCGAACACAACGGCAACCGGCGCATGCCGCAGTTCGGCACCTTCCGCACCGTGGACACGGTGCTGCAGCGGCCGGTGCGCCTGCCGGGCTACGTGGTACCACTGGCCAACGCGCAGGACGGGCGGCTGACCGAATTCCTGTTCGTGCCGTACTACGGCGCCTGCATCCATGTGCCACCACCGCCGCCGAACCAGATCGTGCACGTGGTGCTGCCGCGCCCGATCGACATGCCTGACATGTATTCGCCGTTCTTCCTGGCCGGCACCTTGCATGCCGAACGCTTGGACGACGATCTGGCCGGTTCGGCCTACACCATGCGTGACGCGCAGCTGAGGCCGTATGAACCGTAGTCACCTGTTGCTGGCGTTGGGATGCCTGTGGTTGGCGGGCTGCACGGCGCCTGGCGGCGATGCGGTGGGGGTCACGCCGGAGGACAAACCGGCGCCCTCCGCCACGGGCGAAGCCCCCATCGCCCGTTGGGACGCGTTGCGGCCCGACGAAGTGACCTACCAGCGACCGCCGCCGCAGATCGGCCTGTCACGCAATGGGATGGAGGGTGTGGGTGGCCTGATTGACGACACCGGCTCCGGCACGCCACCGGGGCAGGAAATCGACCATTCCAGCCCGGATCGCGCCAAGCAGTTCGGCTCTTCGCGCGTGGTCGATGCTGTTGATGGTCGCGCGGTGGATCTGGATGGCTACGTGGTACCGCTCGGTACCAACGATGCAGGATTGGTGGATGAACTGCTGTTCGTGCCGTTCTACGGCGCCTGCATCCATGTGCCACCACCGCCGCCCAACCAGATCATCCATGTGACCCTGGCGACACCGATCGCACTGGGCGATCTGTGGGATCCGTACCGCCTTGCCGGCCGCCTGCAGGTGAAGCGCTTCGACGCGGACATCGCCAGCGCGTCCTACGATGCCGCGGCAGCCACGCTGACGGTAATCCGCAACTGATGCGCAGGCGATGGATCATGGCTGCCGGGGTGCTGCTGGGCGGGGTGGTGCTGCTGGTGTGGTGGCAGCGGCAGCGCGCACCCACCGCGCCGCCGGCGGTTGCGTTTCCAGCACCGGCGTCCGATGCCAGCCAGCGCATCGAACAGCGCCTGGGTGACGATCACGCGTTCCGCAACGACGTATTGTTCCTGCTCGCGGCAACATTGCGCGACCGCTGCCAGCCCGCGCAGGCGGGCCTGCTGGCGCGCATGGCCAATCGTGCGTCGCTGCCGGTGCTGGCGGCGGTGAGTGCGGTGACCCAGCAGGATCCATCGCTGGACCGGCCGATCTACCAGTACATCCAGCACCGCGCCGACGCGACGCAGTGCGGCCAGCCGCTGCAGATGCCGCAGGCCGGTGGGCGCAGCATGGCGGTGGACATCGAACAGTACGCGCGCACGTTCCCGGACAGCTACTTCGACCCGCAGCGCAGCAGCGTGCCGCGGGATTTCGGTGGACTGCCACTGCAGCAGCGTGCCGGCAATGCCTGCAACAGCGTGGTGTATTCGGTGCTGCCGCTGGGTGGCACCGACTGGCGGTGCAGCAGCCTGCGCGCGAATGCCCGTGCGCGCGTGCGCGGGCTGTGCGAGGACGAACTGCGGCGCCAGCATGGTGACATTGGTGGCGAGCTGGACGCCGCCGTAGGGCAGGGGATGCAGGCGGCGGTGGTATCGGCCATCGCCGCGCTGCCGGAAGACTGCCGGTGAGCGTCTACCAGTAGAGCCAGGCCACGCCTGGCTGGCGGTTCCGACGAGCAGGCTCGCCTCTACAAAAGCTGAATCGGCTGGCTCTCAAGGTCATAACTATACAGGACATCCTGTATAGTTATGATCGTACTCCACCCCCATCAGGTTCTCCCATGGCTTTGTCCCAGCCCTTGGCCGGTGCTCCGGCCCTGTCGCGTGCCCGTCGCTGGGCACTGTTGTTCACCGTCGCCGCCGGCCTGCTGCTGGTCACGCTCGACAACTCCGTGCTCTACACCGCGCTGCCGACGCTGACCGAGGAACTCTCGGCCAGTGCCGGCCAGGCGCTGTGGATCATCAACGCCTATCCGCTGGTGATGGCCGGCCTGCTGCTGGGTGCGGGCACGCTGGGCGACCGCATCGGCCATCGCCGCATGTTCCTGATCGGCCTGGTGGTGTTCGGCGTCGCCTCGCTGGCAGCGGCGTTCGCCGACACCGCAGCGCAGCTGATTGCCGCACGCGCGTTCCTGGCGATCGGCGCGGCCGCGATGATGCCGGCCACGCTGGCGCTGATCGGCCTGAGCTTCCACGAAGAGCGCGAACGCAACATCGCCATCGCGATCTGGGGTTCGGTGGCCATCGTCGGTGCGGCGCTCGGCCCGATCATTGGCGGCTGGCTGCTGCAGCACTTCTGGTGGGGCTCGGTGTTCCTGATCAACGTGCCGGTGGTGGTGGTCGCATTCGTGGCCACGCTGCTGCTGGCGCCGGAAGGCCAGCGCGACACCTCGCGGCCGTGGGACCTGGTGTCCTCAGTTCTGGCATTGGCTGCACTGTCCGGCCTGGTGCTGGCGATCAAGTCGCTGATCGCAACGCCGCCGTCGTATGCGCTGGGCGCAGGCGCACTGCTGTTGGCCGTCATCAGCGGTGCGGCGTTCGCGCGCCGCCAGCAGCAGCTGCCGTACCCGCTGCTGGACTTCGCGATCTTCCGCAACCCTGCGTTCCTGGCCGGCACGCTGTCGGCGGTGTTCACCCTGTTCGCGATGGCCGGCCTGCAGCTGGTCACCACCCAGCGCTTCCAGCTGGTGGCAGGCTTCACGCCGCTGCAGGCGGGCCTGCTGGTCTCGGTGGCGGCGCTGGGCAGCCTGCCCAGCGCGCTGCTGGGCGGCAGCACCCTGCACAGGGTGGGCCTGCGCCCGCTGATCTGTGGCGGCCTGGCCGCAGGTGCGCTGGGCGTCGGCGTGGTGGCGTTCGGCTTCCCGCACGGCCTTGGTTGGGTGGTGGCTGGCATGGCCATCACCGGCTTCGGCATGGGTTCGGCCATCTCGGTGGCATCCACCGCCATCCTCAACAATGTGCCGGCACACCGCGCAGGCATGGCCTCGTCGGTGGAAGAAGTGTCCTATGAGTTCGGTGGCCTGCTGGCGGTGGCGATGCTGGGCAGCCTGAGCGCAGCGATGTACAGCGCGTTCCTGCCGGTCTCGGCAGACATGCCCGCGCTTGCCCGCGAGGGTTTCACCCAGGCGCTGCATGTCGCGCGCGAGAGCGGGCAGGGCGAGTGGTTCGCATTGACTGCGGCGGCGTATGACCGTGGCTACCAGATCGTGCTGCTGGTGATCACGGCGGTGTTGGCGCTGGGCGCGACGATCCTGGCGCGCCTGCTGCGCGGCCGCGTTGGCAGCCGCGAGGGTGCGGCCGATCGCGTAAAATGAAGCGATGAGAACCAGCAAGCGCGACCGCATCCTCGACGCCGCCGTCAACGTGATCAATCGTGATGGCGTGCGAGCGGTGACCTTCGAGTCGGTGGCGGCCGAGGCCAAGCTGACCCGCGGCGGCCTGCTGTACCACTTCCCGTCGCGCGAGGCGCTGCTGCGCGGCATCGACGAGCACCTGGTGCAGGCCTGGGAAACGTCGATGGAAACGCTGCTGGGCAAGCGCGCGGATGAAGCGACGGCACTGGAGCGCTACCAGACCTTCGTGCGTGTCTCGGCGCAGAGTGCCACCCGTGCCGAACTGATGTTCATGCTCGAATCGGCGGACCCGGACGCCGATGAGCGTCCGTGGGGACCGGCGGTGCGGCGTTGGGCGCCGCTGCCGCCGGAGGCGGGTGCAGCGGAAGACAGCGCCGCGCTCGACAATTTCGTGGCGCGACTGGCCGCCGATGGCCTGTGGATCTACGAGGCGATGTACGAAGGCCAGCTGGACGAAGGCGTGCGCGCCCGTGTTGCCGAGCGCATCGCCGGGTTGTTGGCGAAGTCTGACGGAACCTCCAGTTGAGCGGCCCGCCGGCGCGCAGACATCACCCGTGGTAGAGCCGACCGCTGGTCGGCTGCCCTTCGGTCAGGCCACGAAAATGCGCTTCGGTAGAGTCGACTGTCAGTCGACTGCCCTTCGGTCAGACAACGAAAACCCCGCGCTTCGCGCGCTGGTCGACTGACAGTCGACTCTACCCCTCGCGCGTCTGCCCAGCCTGGCCCCCAGCCGCTTGCGGAACGCCTTCGACAGCGAGAATGACGGAACGCCCAGTTGAGCGGCCAGCCGGCGCGCAGACATCGCCCGTGGTAGAGCCGCCCGCTGGTCGGCTGCCCTTCGGTCAGGCCACGAAAATGCGCTTCGGTAGAGTCGACTGTCAGTCGACTGCTCTTCAATCAGACAACGAAAATCCCGCGCTTCGCGCGATAGTCGACTGACAGTCGACTCTACCCCTCGCGCGTCTGCCCAGCCTGGCTCCCAGCCGCTTGCGGAACGCCTTCGACAGCGAGAATGACGGAACGTCCAGTTGAGCGGCCAGCCGGCGCGCAGACATCGCCCGTGGTAGAGCCGACCGCTGGTCGGCTGCCCTTCGGTCAGGCCACGAAAATGCTGCTTCGGTAGAGTCGACTGTCAGTCGACTGCTCTTCAATCAGACAGCGAAAACCCGCGCTTCGCGCGCTAGTCGACTGACAGTCGACTCTACTCCTCGCGCGTCTGCCCAGCCTGCGCGGCGCTCGCGGCCAGCCACGCCCTCGGCGATGCTCCCAGCCGCTTGCGGAACGCCTTCGACAGGGAGGCGGTATCGGCAAACCCCAGCTCGATCGCCACTTGCTTGACCGCCACGCCTGCCCGCAGCTGCGCGCAGGCCAGGCTCAGCCGCCAGTCCAGCAGATAAGCGGCCGGCGTCGCCTGCATCACCTCCTTGAACACGGCCGCGAACGCGCTGCGCGACATGCCGGCAGTCGCAGCCATGCGCGGCAGCGTCCATTCGTCCTGCGGCGCCTGGTGCATCGCCACCAGCGTACGGGCCAGCCGCGCATCGGACAGCCCGCGCATCAGCCCATGGCTGACGCCCGCCGCATCCGGGTGGTCCACCACCCAGCGCAGGATCTGGATCAGCGCCACCTCGAACAGGCGGTTGGTCAGCAGCCGTGAACCGCAGCGCTGGCGATCGGCCTCGGCGAACAGCAGGTGCAGGGTGTCATCCAGTTCGCCGATCGCCGCCAGCGGCACCACCATCACCGGTGGCAGCGACTGCACGATCGGATTGCGCGCGCCGCCATCGAAGTCCAGCGTGGCGCAGGTGAAATCCGGGCCATCCAGCGGTGCGTTGAAGAACACATGGTGCAGCGGCTGCGGATACAGCAGCAGGCTGGGTGTGTCGATCTTCAACCGGGGCAGCGCGATATCGCCCCCGGGATGACGGACCTCCATCTCACCCTGGCGCAGGATGTGCAGGAAGGCACGACCAGGCTGCGGCTCGAAGACGTGGCGCCCGCACAGCGGACCGCTGTGGAACAGCGCGGCCTGCACCCGGAAGCGTTCCAGCAGGGAGGAGAGGCGGTCGGGTGCGGAAGCGTCGGCGGACACGTTCATGGATGAATGGACAACATGTGTGGTTTATTGCGCCTGATTCGTCCGGGGAGTCTACCTAGGATGAGCGGGTCGTCCAATTCCGGGCGCTTTCCCAAGGAGATCCACCATGTCCCGTGTCCCCCTGATCGATGCCGCCAATACCACCGCCGACCGTCAGGCCCTGCTGGGCCAGGTCCACGCCGCCTTCGGCACCACCCCGGCCATGTTCCGTGCCGTGGCCAACTCGCCGGCCGCCCTGCAGAGCATGTGGGGTGCGTTCGGCGCGCTGGGCGGCGGTCGCCTGTCGCCGCTGCTGGGCGAGCAGATCGCCGTGGCCATCGCCAACCGCAATGCCTGCGAGTACTGCCTGGCCGCGCACACCGTGCTGGGCCGCAAGGCCGGCGCCAGCGGCGAGCAGATGGCCGCCGCGCAGATCGGCCAGTCCAACGACCCGGCTACCGCCGCTGCACTGGACTTCGCGCTGAAGGTGGTCGAGCAACGAGCGCAGATTGCCGATGGCGATGTGCAGGCGTTGCGTGCGGCTGGCTTCGATGATGAGCAGATCGTTGAGATCCTCGCGCATGTGGCGCTCAACCTGTTCACCAACTACGTCAACGTGGCGTTCGACGTGCCGGTGGACTTCCCGAAGGTCGCGCTGCGCTGAGATCTGGCCTGGCCCGGGTGGCAGTGATCGCCCGGGCCGGTCTGAATGGAGCCGACCGGGTAGAGTCGACTGTCAGTCGACTATCGCGCGCAGCGCGGGGTTTTCGGGGGGTCTGAACGAAGAGCAGTCGACTGACAGTCGACTCTACAACGTAGCGTTTGACGTGCCGGTGGACTTCCCGAAGGTCGCGCTGCGCTGAGATCTGGCCTGGCCCGGGTGGCAGCGGGCCGCGCGGGCAGGTCTGAATGGAGCCGACCGGGTAGAGTCGACTGTCAGTCGACTATCGCGCGCAGCGCGGGGTCTTCGGGGGTCTGAACGAAGAGCAGTCGACTGACAGTCGACTCTACAACGCAGCGTTCGACGTGCCGGTGGACTTCCCGAAGGTGGCGCTGCGCTGAGATCTGGCCTGGCCCGGATGGCAGTGGTCGCCCGGGCCGGTCTGAATGGAGCCGACGGGGTAGAGTCGACTGTCAGTCGACTATCGCGCGCAGCGCGGGGTTTTCGGGGAGGCTGAACGAAGAGCAGTCGATTGACAGTCGACTCTACAACGCAGCGTTTGACGTGCCGGTGGACTTCCCGAACGTGGCGTTGCGCTGAGATCTGGCCTGGCCCGGGTGGCAGTGGTCGCCCGGGCCGGTCTGGATGGAGCCGACCGGGTAGAGTCGACTGTCAGTCGACTATCGCGCGCATCGCGGGGTTTTCGGGGGGGCTGAACGAAGAGCAGTCGACTGACAGTCGACTCTACCCAGTCGACGACTACCCAGTCGACGCTAAATGTCGTCTGCCTGCAGCCGTTCGGGATGGGTATACACATTGAACCCGCTTTCCCGCGCGAACCCGACCAGGCACAGGCCGGCGCTGCGGGCCAGGTCGATCGCCAGCGCGGTCGGCGCCGAAACCGCCGCCAGCACGCTGGCTCCCGCACGCGCTGCCTTGCTCACCATTTCGTAGCTGGCGCGGCTGGAAATCACCAGCAACCCACCGTCGATGGCGTGCTCGTTGTGATGCAGGGCGCCGATCAGCTTGTCCAGTGCATTGTGGCGACCCACGTCCTCGCGTACCCAACCGATGCGCCCACGGGCGTCGGCCCAGGCCGCGGCGTGGATCGAACCGCTTGCCGCATTCATCGGCTGGTGCTGCGCCAAGGTCGCCACCGCCCGCTGCAGGGCGGTGGCGGAATAGCTGCGGCGTTCGCGGATCTGCGGCAGCGGTCGCAGCACTTCCTCCAGCTGGCGCGTGCCGCACAGGCCGCAGCCACCACGGCCGGGCAGCAGGCGCCCATTGGCGGGGTCCAGGCCGGCACCGGGTGCCTCCTCGGCCACGGTCATCTGCAGTTCGATGCCTTCCAGCTGTGGGCGGATGTCGATCGACAGCAGCTGCGAGGGCGTAGCAATCAGTCCCTCGCTGAGCGAGAACCCAAGCGCAAAGTCCTCCAGGTCGCAGGGCGTGGCCATCATCACCGCGAAGGCGGCGTCGTTGTAACGCAGCGCCACCGGCACTTCCTCGGCCACCACGTCGACCAGGGGCTGTCGCCCCTCGCTGCGCCAGCGCTGCAACGGGCGCTGGGCCGTGCCGGCAGGCGGGGTGTGCGGTGGGGTCGAATCAGGCATGCAGCGCGTCCGGACAAGGGAGATACGCAGGTGGTGGACCACCCACGCCATCGAGAATAGCGCAGTGGCCATGCGCTGACGCAGGTGTAACCGTTGTCATGGCAGGCTGCGCTGAAAACAGCGCGCACCCACTGGCGAAGCCGTGCAGGCCGTGTTTGACTGTGGGGCTGGCTGTGCGTCCGAAAGCGCCGCCGGACCGCGTTGTGCCCATTGTTGCCGCGTTCCTCCCGTCAGGTTCCCGAACATGTCCGAGCAGAAGCCGCCGCGTTACAAGCCCTACAACCAGCCCGCCGGTGGTTGGGGTGCCGCCGGAGCCACCGCCAAGGTGTTGCTGCAGCAGAGTGTGATCGGCAAGGGGTCGAAGGCGTTGCTGGCGATGAACCAGCCCGGTGGCTTCAAGTGCCCCAGCTGCGCGTTCCCCGATGCCGACGAACGCAAGAAGCTGGAGTTCTGCGAGAACGGCGCGAAGGCACTGGCCTGGGAAGCCACCCAGTTCCGTGCCGGTCGTGAGCTGTTCGCCCGGCATACCGTTACCGAGCTGATGGCGCAGACCGACTACTGGCTGGAGATGCAGGGCCGGTTGACCGAGCCGATGCGCTACGACGCGGCCACCGATCACTACGTGCCGTGCAGCTGGGACGATGCCTTCGCACTGATCGGCCGCCACCTGCAGGCGCTGGACAGCCCGCACCAGGCCGAGTTCTATACCTCCGGACGCACGCCCAACGAAGCGGCGTTCCTGTATTCGATCTTCGTGCGCGAGTTCGGCACCAATAATTTTCCGGACTGCTCGAACATGTGCCACGAGCCGACCAGCCGCGGCCTGCCGCCGGCCATCGGGGTGGGCAAGGGCACCATCGTGCTGCAGGATTTCGAGCACGCCGAGGCGATCTTCGTGATCGGCCAGAACACCGGCACCAATTCACCGCGGATGATGAGCAACCTGGTCGAGGCGCGCAAACGCGGCATTCCGATCGTGGCGGTCAACCCGATGCCCGAGCGCGCGCTGATCCGCTTCGCCGAGCCGCAGGACATGGTGCAGATGGCCACGTTCGGTTCGACCGAGATCACCAGCGAGTTCGTGCACATCCGCATCGGCGGCGACCTGGCCCTGATCAAGGGCATGATGAAGGTGATGTTCGAGCGCGAGGCGCAGGGTGAGCGTGTGCTCGACCATGCCTTCCTCGCCGAACACACGGTGGGCCTGGAGCCGCTGCGCGAAGACGTGATGGCGCAGGACTGGGACCAGATCGTGCAGGTTTCCGGCATTTCGCAGGCGCAGATCCGTCGCTGTGCGGAGATCTACATCCGCTCCAATGCCACCGTGATCTGCTACGGCATGGGGCTGACCCAGCACCAGTACGGCTCGCGCCTGCTGCAGCAGGTCGCCAACCTGCTGTTGCTGCGTGGCAACTTCGGCAAGCCCGGTGCTGGCATCGGGCCGATCCGGGGCCATTCCAATGTGCAGGGCGACCGCACCGTCGGCATCGACGAGAAGCCCAAGCCGGCCTATCTCGACCGCGTGCAGCAGGTGTTCGGCTTCGACCCGCCGCGTGAGCATGGCCACCATGTGGTCGAATCCATCGAGGCGATGCTGGACGGCAGCGCCAGGGTGTTCATCGGCCTGGGTGGCAACTTCATTCATGCCGTGCCCGATACGCCGCGCGCGTACGAGGCAATGCGTGGGCTGGACCTGACCGTGGGGATCGCCACCAAGCTCAACCGTGGGCACCTGGTTCATGGCCGCGATGCGCTGATCCTGCCGGTGGTGGCGCGCTCGGAGCGCATCGTCACGCCGGCCGGCGAGCAGTTCGTCACCATCGAAGACGCGATGTCCAATGTGACCGCCTCGCGCGGCGTGCTCGAACCGGTCAGCGCCGATGTGTTGCCCGAGGTCGAAATCGTCTGCCGCATGGCGCTGGCCACACTGCCCGACAGCAGGGTTGACTGGGCCGGCTGCATGCACGACTACGCACCCATCCGCGAGCTGATTGCTGCGGTGTATCCGGAGATCTACACCGGCTTCAACGAGCGCATCCGGCAGCCACACGGTTTCCATCTGGACATTCCGCCGCGCCGCCGGGTGTGGCCCACGCCGAATGGCAAGGCCAACATCCTGGTAATGCCCGGCCTGGACGTGGACGACCCCGTACATGACCCGGACATGCTGCGGTTGGCCACGGTGCGCTCGCACGATCAGTACAACACCACCATCTACAGCTACAACGACCGCTACCGCGGCGTGTACAACGATCGCATGGTGCTGTTCATGAACATCGAGGACCGGCTGGCGCGCGGGCTGGACAAGGAGGCGCGGGTCAGCCTGGAGACGATCAGCGGTGATGGCGTGCAGCGGCGCATCGAGGGCCTGACCGTACTGGACTACCCGATGCCGCGCGGCGCGCTGGCCGGCTACTACCCCGAACTGAACCCGTTGTTGCCGCTGGACTACTACGACCGCCTCAGCGGCACGCCGGCGGCCAAGTCGATCCCGGTGCGGATGCGGGCGATGGCGGCGGTCGCCTAGCAGTGGATGAATCCAGTCCTATGGGCCTTCGGCATGTGGGTTGGGTTCATCCAGAGCAAAGGAACAACGGAAATAGTTGGCCGTATCCCGCCAAGCGCCAACGATCGGTTCCTGGATCTGCGCCAGCAGTTCACGGGCCTTGACGGGATCATTGGCCTGGCAGGCGAAGTACGCGAATGATTGCAGGTTCCATGGCGAGGGATAACGTGACAGCACGTCTTCGAAGCCGCGTTTCATGGTCGGCCAGTTCACTTTCGACGCGGTGAACAAACGGTCCTCGTACTCTCGCTGCGAGGCGACCCAGTAGATACGGGCGTACAGCATGTATTGGTCCTGCGGTGGGGCCGCAGCCATGACCCTGCGTGCATAGGCTTCCAGGCCAGCCGGATCGCCTCCCCACTTCGGAGCGAAATAGCGCACGGCAGCAAAGTAGAGCGGGAAGTAGCCCGGATAGCGCGCGATGCCTTCGTCATGCAATGCGAAGAAGCGGTCTGCATCCCAACTCTGTTCGATCGCCCGGTGTTCCATCGACTCGTACCAGTACGGGTCCGTGCTGGCGATGTCCTTGTATTTCAGCAGGTAGTCAACGGCCTGCTGCTGCAGCGCCTTGAACGGTGCCCAGTCCTCTTCCTTCACCGTATTTGCATAGCCGGGGCCGCGGATGCTCCAGCCTTGGCGGCTGAGCATCTCAGCCATGGCCAGGCGCGCCGACGGCGACCTGGGGTAGCGCGAGATCCACGCCTGCACGAGCTTCTCGCGACCCTGCCAGTAGGCCGGGTCACGGTTGCTCATGCTGAAGGCATAGCCGATGCCTACGTAGTACGCCGAAAGCTTCCAGACACCACTGCTGAAGTAGCGATCCGTATCCCGGTAACGACTGGCGAGTTGCTCCAGTCTGGCGAAATCCTGCTTCTCCAGCAGTTGCTGTGCCTGCCGGGAGACTTCAGCGCGTTCGCTTGCTTCATCTTCGCTTGGTTCTTCGGCGTGGGTGATGGTCGCGCACGACAACAGCAGCACCACAAGCAGTGTTCGCATGAATCCATTCATGAGGGAAACTCCGTGTCGGGGACAGGGGCAGGGGCGTGGCAATGCAGGGTGCCACGATTGCCATCACGCCATAGCAATGGGCATCGCGCAAGTCGGCCGCGTGGTTGTCAAGCTGTCAGGGTCGTTGCCACCCCACGTTCAGGGCGCCTGCATCGGCTATCATCGGCCGGTGAACCTGCCTGGCCTGCTGCTGCGATGGATGTTGCTTGTCGCCCTGGTGCTGAATGCATCGGCGCTGGCGCTCGCTGCGTCTCCGTACAGCGGCCCGTCCAGCCAGGAGCATTGCGCTGCACCGCACTCAGCCGCGATGGCTGCGGCCGGCTGCTGCGATGATGCGGCCCCGGCGGCCTGCCAGAGCGGTGAGTGCGAATGCCCGCCGGCCTGTCTTGGCATGCTGGCGACATTGAACGGAACACCGGCCTCGCCCTGGCGCGAGGCGCCTGTTCCGGCCAATACCCAGCAACGCGCACCGCCGCCGAGACTCGACCCGTTGCGGCCCCCCATCGCGTGATTTTCTGCAGGCCTCACGCGCCTGCCGTAGCTGCTCGACTTTTTCTCGACTCTGCCCGCGCCTTCGATGCGCGGGCGGCGGGCTACGTTGCCCGCCTCTGCAAAGGAATCACTCAATGAACCGTACTCTCTCCCTCGGCCTGCTGCTGGGCACCGTGCTGGCCACGACCGCCTGCGCTCGTGCCGCTGAAGAATCCTCCGCGGCACCCGTCGCCAGCGAGGCACCGGCACCGGCCCAAGCCAGCCCGGCCAAGATCGATCCAGCCTTGCCGGTCGCCATCGTGCACAAGACCGCCAGCTGCGGTTGCTGCGGCATCTGGGTCGACCACCTGAAGGCCGCCGGCTTCCAGGTCGATGTGCGCGACACCGATGACATGAACCCGATCAAGGTCCGCCTGGGCGTGCCGGTCGGCAAGGCGTCCTGCCATACCGCCGAGATCGGCGGTTACGTGGTCGAGGGTCACATCCCGGCCGAGGACATCAAGCGCCTGCTGGCCGAACGCCCGGCCGCGCGCGGGCTGGTGCTGCCCGGCATGCCGGCCGGTTCGCCGGGCATGGAAATGCCGGACGGCTACGTGCAGCCGTACACCGTCGAGCTGGTGCGCACCGACGGCAGCACCGAGCCGTTTGCCCAGCACGGGCAAGGTGGCTGACAGCCAGTGGTGGTGCCGGTCGGTCTGACCGGCACCTTTCCTCGCGGCCGACTTGCTCTTTGCAGAGTCGAGCCGTGCTCGACTGCTCTGCGGCTCCGTCGAGCAAGCTCGACGCTACGGAATCAGCGGGTCCCGGCCGTTTCCCTGGCCAACTGCGCGTCGAACTTCTTCTCGGCCGCATCCGCGTAGGCATTGCAGGTCAGTGCCTCGGCGCTGGCCTTGCTGCCGGCGGCATAGTTCCAGTTGCTGGCGCCCGGATGCGGGGTGAGCAGCAGATCGCAGGGCAGCGCCCGTACCGTTGCGAAGCTGCGCTTGTAGTCCTCGATCAGGCGCGGATAACGGGGATTGCCCTTCAGCTGGTAACCCGGTGCACTCAGGCTGTCGGCGTAGGCGATGCGCACCGGCTTCCCATCGCGGGTGTCGGTCCAGGTCCAGGCGGTGCTGCCCGGGGTGTGCCCCGGCATGAAGTGCGCGGTGAATGCGATGCCGCCCACCGTGACCACTTCGCCATCCATGATGATGCGGTCGGCGCTGGCCGGCGGATAGGTGATGCCGTCGCCAAAGTGCAGGTCGTTGCTGCCGCCGCGCGCCAGCAGCACCGCCGTTTCTGCATTGGCCGCCACATGCGCGCCGGTGCGACGCTTGAGCTCGGCGACCGGGCCGGCGTGGTCGGCATGCGCATGGCTGAGCAGGATCAATCGCAGGTCCTGCGGGGCCACGCCGCGCAGTTTCATGTTGTCCAGCAGGTGACCGGCCATCTGTGGCATGCCGCCATCCAGCAGTACTGCGCCCTCGGCGGTCTGCACCAGCAGCGCGGTCAGGTCCTCGGTGCCGATCTGCCAGGTGTGGTCGGCAACCTGCAGCGGCGCCATCGGCTGCAGCCAGGACGCATCCACGGTATAGGCCCGCAGTTGTGGCAGCGGTGCCTCGGCGGCGCTGGCGTGGGCGGCCGGAAGCGCGACGGCCAGGGCGAAGGCGAGCAGGGTAAAACGCATGATTCACGTCCGCTTGAAGGAGGCCCAGAAACTAGCATGGGCCTCCTTCATCGCGTCTCGCATAGTTTTCATGGCTCCCATAAGGACGCCACGGATCAGTACCGGTACTGCCATCCCAGCGTCAGCACCCGGCCGCGGCCGGAGAAATAGCTCGGGTTCGACGGCGTGGTCTGCGAGTAGTAGCTGATGTACTGCCTGTCCGCCAGGTTCTGCACGCCCAGCGTGAAGGCGTGCTTGTCCAGCGTATAGCGCGCGACCAGATCCACGGTGGTGTAACCCTTGAACTCGGCCACCCGCGCGCCATGCAGGTCGAAGTCGCGGTCGAAGGCATGGCTGGCCTGCAGTCGGGTGCTCAGCTGCGGCGTCCAGCTCTGTTCCCAGAACGCGGTCAGCCGGTTCGGTGCGACGTTGACGCCGGCCAGGTCGCTGTCGAGGCGACCGTCAACGTCGGCGTCGTAGCGGCCGTTGGCGCGTGCGTAGCCAAGGCCGAGGCGGCTGTCGCCCAGCCGCAGGCGCAGGTTGCTTTCAAAGCCTTCCACGCGGGTGGCCTGGCGCTGTACCGCATAGGCATCGATGCCCGGATCGTAGATCAGTACCGAGCCGAGCCTGGATTCGGAGGTGTAGTAGGCAATGTCACCGCTGAAGCGGCCATCGTCGTACTCCAGTCCGATCTCGCGGTTGTCCGACACCACCGGTGACAGGTCGATGAGGCTGTCCACGCGCTGGCCGTCGCGGTTGATCGCGCGCAGCACGCGGCCGACGTCGGCCACGGTGTAGCCTTCCGAGTACGAGGCGTAGGCGTTGAGGCGATCGTTGATGTACCAGACCGCGCCGAAGTTGGGCAGGGTCTCGCTCATGGTCGGCTTGCCGCCGGCCACCTTGCGTGCGCCGTAGCGGGGCAGGGTGGTGTAGTCACCCACTTCCAGCTCGCCCTTTTCGTAACGCAGGCCGCCGGACAGCATCAGGTGATCGGTCGGCCACCAGTGCAGCTGCAGCAGCGGTGACAGGCTCTGGTAGGTGGTCTGCGGCACCCAGTTCATGCCACTGGCCAGCAGCACCTGGTGGGTGCGGTCGCGCAGGCCGTCCAGGCCCAGGGTCACGTCCAGCGAGGTGTCGGCGATGCGGCTCCAGCTCTGGGTCAGCTTGAAGCCGCGCTTGTCCGATTCGTTCTGGGTCTGGTCCCAGGCGGCATTGGCGCCGGTGTTGCCCCAAGGATCCCATTGGCTGGCACCGTAGCGGCCTTCGAAATCGACCGCGAAGGCCTGCGCCTGGAAACGGCCGCCGAGCTGGTCGGCGGCGCTGTAGTCCACCGTCAGCGAACGCGAGCGGTTCATCGGCGGATCGAGCGGCGTATCGCCGGGAACCGAAATGGTCGGGCGACCGGTCCGGTAGTCACCGTTGATGGCCAGGTAGTTGTCCAGCCCGCGCAGTTCATAGCGGTTGGCCATGACCTGCAGGCGGTGGCCGTCGGCAATGTTCCAGCCCAGCTTGGCGAATACGTTCGATGAGGTCGAGTCCATCAGCTCGCCCTGCGCGTTGGTGCCGATCGATCGGCCCTCGCCGTCGTGGTACAGGCCCTGCTTCTCATAGGCCAGGCCGGCGACCAGGTCGAACTGCTCGCCGCGCACGCCCACCAGGGCCGAGCCGCGCTGGCCATTGTCGTCGTGGCGGCTGGGCAGGGCAGCGCTGTAGCTGACATTGGTGTCGAGCAGGAACGCACCCGGCTCACTGGGCGCACTGCGGGTGATGATGTTGACGATGCCGCCGGTACCGCCGATGCCCTGCAGCGCGTTGGCACCGTGGATGACCTCGATGCGTTCGATCATCGCCGGGTCGATGGTGTGCGAATCACGCGAGCCATCGCGCAGCGGCGTGGACTGCGGCACGCCGTCGACCATGTACAGGATGCCGCGGCCGCGCATGGTTTCGCCGTAGTTGGACATCTTCTCGCGCGCCGGGGCAAACGCCGGGATCTGCGACGACAGCACCCGCGACACATCCGAGCCCAATGCCAGCTGCTGGGCGATGTCCTCGCGGGTCAGCACCGTGATGGTATTGGGCATGGCGGTCTCGCCCTGCGGCACGCGCGCGGTCGAGGCCGAGACCGTGACGCGGGCCAGCGACGTCGTCGAGGCGGATGACGGCGCCGATGATGCGGCCCGGGCCGGGATGCGCGGCTTCGCCGGCGCTGGCGCGGCACTCACCACGAACACCCCTGGCGAACGTTCCTGCATCGCCAGGCCTTGGCCTGCCAGCAGCCGCTGCAGGGCCTCACGCGGGGTGTAGCGGCCATCAACAGCCGCGGCGCTGCGGCCGCTCACGCTGTCGGCGGCGAACAGCAGCTGGATGCCACTCTGCCGCGCCAGCGCAGTGAGCGAGGCCTGCAACGGGCCGGCCGGCAGGTGCAGCTCGACGGGCGCGGATGCAGAGGTCTGCGCCGTGGCGGGCAGGGCCGCACACAGGCAGGCAGCGAGCAGGGTAGGGGCCAGCCGGCGCAGGGCGGCAGGCGGAGCAGGGCGGGTCATGCGGGGGTCCTTCGGAAGGGTTCAAGCACTTGCCGGATGGGACGACGCGCAACCCACCCTCGGTGTGGCATTCAATCGCGGGCGCGCAGATGCAGGCTGCCATCGGAAGCGGTGTGCACCTGTACCGGCAGGATCTCGGGCAGCAGCGCGAGTACGGTTTCGGCGCGGTCGGCATCGAAGACGCCTGACACCTGCAGCGGCCCCAGTACCGGGTCGTCCAGCACGATGGGACGGTCGTGATAGCGCTGCAGGATGCGCAGCACCTCGGCCAACGGCATGCGGTCGAACTGCAACCGCCCACGGGTCCAGTCGGCTCGATCCGGGTCCACCGCTTCCGGCGGAGACAACGATCCTGGCTGGGCCAGCACACGCTGCCCCGGCTTCAGGCGCTGCTCTGCGCCCCCGCCATCCACACGCACGCCCACCTCGCCGCGCCACAGGGTTACCTCGCTGAGGCTACCCTGCCGGTCAACGTCGAACACCGTGCCATAGTTGCGCACATGCACCGCCCCGGCCTCGACCTCGAACGGGCGCCAGGTCGAGTGCTGCACCTGGAAACGGGCCTGGCCCTGCACCAGCACCACCTGCCGCGAGCGGATGTGCCTGCGAACCTGCAGATGGGTACCGGCGTCGAGCAGCAGATGGCTGCCATCGGGCAGGCGGATGCCGCGGCGTTCGCCCACCGCGCTCCGATAGTCGTGCACCTGCCATGCCGGGTCGGCAATGAACACGCCCGTGGCCGTGATCAGCAGCAGCGGCAGGACGATCTTCGACGCACGCCCACCGCGACGACGCTGCAGCGCATCCGCGCTGGGCATGGGGAAGCGTTCCTTCAGGGCATCGCGATGCTGGTCCAGCACCTGGTCGGTGGTTGCGGGTTGGACCGGCGGTTGCGGTGTGGACGGCGGCGGTTGTGGGCTCATCGCAGGCCAGCCGACCGTCGGCAATCGGCCATGGCCAGGCGCAGGTGGCGCTCCACCGCCTTCTGGCCGATACCCATGCGGCGGGCAACCTCAGCCTGTGGCAGTTCGTGGATCTTGTGCAGGATGAAGACCTGCTGGCGGCGGCAGGGCATGCGTTCGATGGTGGCGCCCAGTCGTTGCAGTGCCTGCTGTCCCTGCGCCTGCTGCTCAGGCCCGGGGCGCGGGCAGGCGTCATCGGGCAGCTCGGCACGCGCCTCCACCCAGTGCCGGCGCAGATCCTCGGCGCGGCAGCGATCCACCGCCGTATCGTGCGCGATCCGCCGCAGCAGCGCGATGGGCTGCCGTGCATCGTAGGCGGCCGGGCGTTCCAGCAGACGCACGCAGACATCGTGCACCACCTCACGGGCCAACCCCGGCGAGCGGAAACGGCGGCGCAGATACTCCACCAGTTCCTCGTAATGGCGCACCAGCGAGGAGACCAGCGGCAGCGCGGGAGGGGGTAGGGAGGGCAGCTGGGACATCCGGACCGGAAGCAAGGGCAAGGGGCGCGCGCGGGGGAGGGCATCCCTGCGCGATGACACAATACTAATGGGAACCGTTCGCGTTTGCTATGTGGGGCGCGGGTCGGGGATTGTTCGTCGGAACTGGAAAGTGAAACCACGATCATCGTCTGGAGCGCAGAATCGGCCGCGGCTAGCCTGCCAGCAGGCTCAAGGAGATGGACCATGCACGTGCTTCTGGTGATGGTGGGTGGGGTGTTGTTGTTGGGGGGTATTCCTGCTCTTCGGGCGGCTGTGGAGCGTAGGCCAGTCACAGCTGCCCACGGCCCTGCTCGCGTTCATCGCCACCTGGCTGGCGGTGACGCTGGCCAACATGTGGGTGGGTGTGAGCAAGGCCGGTTACGCCGTGCGTGAAGAACTGCCGATCCTGCTGCTGGTGTTCGCGGTGCCGGCCCTGCTGGCTGGACTGCTGTACTGGCGCCTAGCGCGCTGAAGGACGGCCATGAGCACACGACTGAGACTGCCTGCCCTGCGCCAGCGCGATGGGCACCACGCCCGCGTGACCTACGAAGAGCTGTTCTTTGATCTGGTCTACGTCTTTGCGGTTACCCAGCTCAGCCACCATCTGCTGCATCACCTGGACCTGGTCGGGGTGATGCAGACGCTGGTGCTGTGGTTCGCGGTCTGGTTGGGCTGGCAGTACGCCTGCTGGGTCAGCAACTGGTTCGATCCCGAGGCGCCACGCATCCGCAGCCTGCTGTTCGTCACCATGTTGCTGGCGCTGCTGATGTCCTCGTCCATTCCCGAGGCCTTCGCTGAACGCGCCTGGGTCTTCGCGGGGGCGTACGCCACCATGCAGGTCGGGCGCACGGCGTTCGTGCTGCTGGAGGTCGGTCGCAGCCATCCGTTGGCGCCCAATTTCCGACGCATGCTGGCGTGGGTGAGCGTGTCGGCCTGCTTCTGGCTGGCGGGCGCCGCCGCCGAGGGCAATCTGCGCCTGGCGTTGTGGGCGGTGGCGGTGGCCTGCGAATACATCTCGCCGATGTTCGGTTTCGCGTTTCCGGGCCTGGGCCGGTCGCACACCCGCGAGTGGACCATCGAAGGCGGGCACCTGGCCGAGCGTTGCCAGCTGTTCGTCATCGTCGCACTCGGCGAGACGCTGCTGGCTACCGGTGGCGTGCTCAGCGAGGTCGAGCAGTGGAGTGCTGCGGTGGTGTCTGCGGTGCTGGCCACCTTTGCCGGCACCATCGCCATGTGGTGGTTGTATTTCGGCATCTCCAGCCGCGATGCCACCGCGGCGATCACCCATTCCGAGGACCCCGGGCGGATGGGGGCCAACTTCCACTACGTGCATGCGCTGCTGATCGCCGGCATCATCGCCACCGCGGTCGGCAATGATCTGGTCATGGACCATCCTGGCGCAGCGGTGACCCCGGTCTACGCCACGGTGCTGGTAGCGGGGCCGTTGATCTATCTGCTGGGCAGCGCCTTGTACAAGCGCATTGTGTACGGGCGCGCCCCGTATTCGCATCTGATCGGTGCCGTGGCGCTGGTCGTGTTGGGCGTGGTCTTGCCGCACACCCATCTGCTGGCCGCTGGCTGGTTGACCAGTCCGGTGCTGCTGGCCGTGGGGTTGATGGATACGCGGTTGAAGCGTCGCCTGAAGCGGGCGTGATCCGCACGCGTCGCTGCCGTGCTTGCGCGGGCGGGCAATGGGAGTAGCGTGGGCAGTGGGTGCTCTGGGAACCGGGAGTGGCGCAGCATGCAGAACGTTCCGCAGTGGCTGGTCTGGGCCGGCCTGTCAGCCTGTTTCGCCGCGCTGACCGCGCTGTTCGCCAAGGTGGGCGTCAAGGGCGTCGACTCGGATCTGGCCATGGCCATCCGCACCCTGGTGGTGGCGGCGGTGATCCTGCCGCTGGTGGTGGTCACCGGCAAGTGGTCCAATCCGTTGCTGCTGCCCGGGCGCACGCAGCTGTTCCTGGTGCTGTCGGCGCTGGCCACGGGTGCGTCGTGGCTGTTCTACTTCCGCGCGCTGCAGAGTGGTGAGCTGGCCAAGGTGGCAGTGGTCGACAAATTCAGCGTGGGGCTGGTGATCGTGCTCGCCTATCTGTTGCTGGGTGAACGTCCGACCCTGCGGGAATGGAGCGGCATCGGCCTGGTGCTGGCCGGGGTGATCGTACTGGCGACGAAGAAGTAGCAGCGTTCAAACCCATCGACGAGGGAGAGCAGGATGCAGGGCGAAGCGCGCGGTACCTTTGAAGTGAACCTGCTGCCGATCAGTGGCAACGACGGCCCGATCGGGGTGATGTCGATCGACAAGGTCTTCCATGGTGACCTGCAGGGCAGCAGTGTCGGCCAGATGCTGGCCTTCCGCAGCCCGGTGCAGGGCTCGGCCGGCTACGTGGCGATGGAGCGGGTGACGGCCACGCTGGCCGGGCGCCACGGTGGGTTCACCCTGCAGCACAACGGCTTGATGACCCGTGGCACGCCGCAGCTGAGCGTGGTGGTGGTACCCGATTCCGGCAGCGACGGGCTGCTCGGCCTGGCCGGCACGCTGGAGATCACCATCAGCGAGGGCCGCCATGACTACCGGTTGCTCTACAGCCTTCCGGAAGAACCCTAGCGGAGTTCCGCTGCCATCGTCGCGAGCCGGGCGACGGTGTTGAGGTTGCGCGCCGTGCCCTGTGCCGCGCCGGGAATGCGCAGGCGCGAGTCGGCCATGCCGGCGCCGTAGTGGATGAAGATCTCGCGCGTGCCGAGTGCGAGCTGTTCGTCGCGCCGGCCGGTCACGCCGTCCAGCGGGTCGGCGGGCAGGCTGCCGTCGAGGAACAGGGCGACCACACGGTTGCCGGCCGCCTGCGCAAACGGATTGCGTGCCACCACGCCGGCAATCTCGTTGGCCGAGCGCACCAGCACGCCCACCGGCTTGCCGGCATAGGCCTGGAGCCGCTGGCCGAGGGCCTGGCGCACGCCTGTTTCGTCGAGCGAGCTGCGCAACACCACGTTGCCGCTGGCGATGTACGTGCGGACATCGGCGAAGCCTGCGTCCTCACACATCGCCACCAGTTCGCGCATCGGCAGCTTGCCGGTGCCGCCGACGTTGACCGCGCGCAGCAAGGCGACGTGGACGTTCATGGCGTCCCCGCCTGCAGGCGGTCATACATGCGTACCAGGTCAACCAGGGTGCGCGCGCCCATCTTGCGCATCACCTGCGCGCGGCGCACCTTCACCGTGATCTCGCTCACCCCGAGGTCGCCGGCGATCTGCTTGTTGAGCCGGCCGCGTACCACGCCATCGACCACCTCGCGCTCGCCGGCGTTGAGGGTGTCCCAGCGCAGTTGCAGCGCGCCGAGTGCCTCGCCGTCGCGGCGGCGCTGGCGGTCGATCTCGATGCCCTTGTGGATGGCATCGAGCAGCTCCTGGTCACGGAAGGGCTTGGTCAGGAACTCGATGGCACCGTCCTTGATCGCGTTGACGCCCATCGCGATGTCGCCGTGGCCGGTGATGAATACCACCGGCAGCTGCAGGCCGAGGCTGCCCATCGTGCGATGGAACTCCAGCCCACTCTGGCCGGGCATGCGCACGTCCAGCACCAGGCACGCTGGCGCGTCTTCCAGGTCGTGTTCGAGGAAGGCCTGGGTGGAGGTGAAGGCCCGCACCTGCAGGCCCATCGAGGCCAGCAGGTCTTCCAGTGCGGCGCGCACCGACGGGTCGTCGTCGACCACGTAGACGATGGGCGCTGGATCGATGGCTGGGGCAGCGGGCTTACGCATGTTGAACGTCCGAGGCAATGGGCAGGTCGAACACGAAGCAGGCACCGCCGCCTGCTGGTCGTTCGGCGCGGATCTGGCCGTCATTGGCTTCGATCATCGAACGGCTCAGGCTGAGGCCCAGGCCGAGCCCATGTGATTTGGTGGTCCAGAATGCATCGAATACTCGCTCGGGATGATCGGCGGGCAGGCCGACACCACGGTCGCGCACGCTGAGACTGACCCGCTGACCGTCACGCCGGGTCAGCAGCGACAGTCGCCGGTCCGCAGCAGGGACTGGCTCCATCGCGTCCACCGCATTGAGGATCAGGTTGCCGATCACCTGCTGCACCTGCACGCGGTCGGCGTGTACCGGCGGCAGGTCGGCGTCCAGCAGCAGCGCCACCGCCACGCCGTGCTGGTCCAGCTCGCTGCGCGACAGCGCCAGCATTTCCTCCACCGCCTGATTCAGGTCGAAGGCGCGTCGTTCCGGTGCCGCGCCCTGGGTCAGGCCGCGGATGCGGGCGATCACGTCACCGGCGCGGTGCGCGTCGGCCAGGATGCGGGCCACGGTCTGCCGGGCCTTGTCCACGTTCGGAGGGTCCTGTGCCAGCCAGCGCTGGCAGGCTTCGGCGCTGCTGGCGATGGCGGCCAGTGGCTGGTTGACTTCATGGGCGATGGAGGTGGTGAGCTCGCCTACGGTGGAGGCGCGTGCCACCCTGAGCAGGCGGCCCTGCGCTTCCTGCACGGCGGCCTTGGCCGCTTCCATGTTCAGGGCGAGATAGGTGGTGATGCCGATCACCAGCATGCCGATGACCGAATTGACCAGGCCGATGCGGTAGGTGCCGAAGCGGGTCAGGAAGAAGCTCAGTCCTGTCAGGGCGATGCAGGCGATGGCCAGGGTGATGAGCCCGCGCGCGCTCAGCACGCGCGACGCCGCGAGGATGACCGCTGCGTAGAAGCAGGCCGCAGCGACGGCGTAATCGGTGACGGTGTCGATCAGGAAGATCGCCGCCATCACGACGATCAGGGCCAGCAGCACCAGCGGGCGACGGGGCGACAGCGATGGCATCGGGACGGCTCCCTGACGTGGGGTGAAAGGATAGCAAAGCCGCCATCGGCAGATGCCGATCTTGGTCGGCAGGCTCTTGTGCTGTGGGTGCCGACCGTTGGTCGGCACAAGCCAGAACGATGCCTGGTAGTGCCGGCCGCTGGCCGGCAACTGCACGGTGTTGCCGGAGCTCATGAGGTTGCCGGCCAGCGGCCGGACTACCGCAGGGATGGACACGGTCTCTGAAGGTTCTGTGCCGACCAACGGTCGGCACCCACCAAAGCGATGCACGGTGCGTCCGGGGATCATGGGGTTGCCGGCCAGCGGCCGGCACTACTCCTCCAGGCTGGCGTTCCAGAACCCCTGCAGCACGCCGGGCGTGGTCGCCAGCGTCGCCAGTACCGCATCCAGTTCGCCGGCATCCACCGTGGTGGCATACAGCACCGCTTCGATCTCCACGTCGCGCTCGCCGAACGGGCGCTGGTCCACCGCGCGTACCGGGTACTGCGCCTGCTCAAGCAGCAGCAACAGCTGGTCCAGCACCTCGGCCTGCTGCTCGCGCTGGCAGACCACGTTGATCGCATAGGTCGCCTCGCTGAACGCTTCCGGCAGCGGCTGCCGCTGGATGCGGTTCACCACCGGCCGCAACAGGGTGTTGGCGGCCAGCACAAACACCGCAGCCAACACCGCCTCGGGCAGCAGCTTGATGCCGGCACAGGCGCCCACCGCCGCCGATCCCCACAGGGTGGCGGCGGTGTTCAGGCCGGACACCTGCGCACCGTCCTTCATGATCGCGCCGGCGCCGAGGAAGCCGACGCCGGAGATCACATAGGCCACCACATGCAGCGGCGAGGGTGGTCCGCCATACAGGTCATGGAAGCGCACGGCCAGGTCGACGAACACCGCCGCGCCCACCGCCACCAGCGTATTGGTACGCAGGCCGGCGGTGCGTTGGCGCAGCTGCCGTTCCAGGCCGATGGCCGTGCCCAGCACGAACGCCACCGACAGGCTGATCAGCGAACTCAGGGTTGCGCCGGCGTTGAACGCCGGCAGGTTCGGATTGATGTCCATTGTGATTCTCCCTGGACAAGGCGGCGGGCGCTTACTGCCAGCCGTAACGACGGATGTAGAACCGCTTCAGCGCAGTGGTCAGCACCGCATAGCCGAACAGGATCGCCACCAGGAACGGCCAGTAGCCGGCCGGCAGCGCCTGCAGCTTGAAGTAGCCGGCCAGCGGGCTCATCGGCAGGGCCACGCCAATGGCCATGATCAGGCCGGTCATCAGCAGCAGTGGAGGCGCGGCGATGCTCTGCAGGAACGGCAGCTTCGGCGTACGGATCATGTGCACGATCAGGGTCTGGGTGAGCAGGCCGACCACGAACCAGCCGGACTGGAACAGGCCCTGGTCGGCCGGCGTGCGCGCATCGAACACGTACCACATCAGCGCGAAACAGGTCAGGTCGAAGATCGAGCTGATCGGCCCGAAGAACACCATGAAGCGGCCGATGTCCGCCGGGTTCCACTTCAGTGGCTTGCGCACCAGCTCCTCGTCCACGTTGTCGAACGGGATGGCGATCTGCGAGATGTCGTACAGCAGATTCTGCACCAGCAGCTGCAGCGGCAGCATCGGCAGGAACGGCAGGAAGGCCGAGGCCACCAGCACCGAGAACACATTGCCGAAGTTGGAACTGGCGGTCATGCGGATGTATTTCAGCATGTTGTTGAACGTGCGCCGGCCCTGGATGACGCCTTCTTCCAGCACCATCAGGTTCTTTTCCAGCAGGATGATGTCGGCCGCCTCCTTGGCGATGTCCACCGCGCTGTCCACGCTGATGCCGATGTCGGCTGCGCGCAGCGCCGGTGCATCGTTGATGCCGTCGCCGAGGAAGCCGACCACCTTGCCCTGCGCGCGCAGCTCGCGTACCAGCCGCTCCTTGTGCAGCGGCGTCAGCCGGGCAAACACGCGATGGTGGTGCAGCGCCCGCGACAGCGCGCCGTCGTCCATGCGCTCGATCTGCGGGCCGGTCAGGATGGTGTCCGCGTCCAGCCCCACCTGTGCGCAGACACGGGCGGTCACCAGTTCGTTGTCGCCAGTGAAGACCTTGACCTCGACACCGTGTGCGGTCAGCGCCTGCAGCGCCTGCGCAGCGGACTCCTTCGGCGGGTCCAGGAAGGCCACGTAGCCGACCAGGGTCAGCCCGCACTCGTCCGCTTGCGAGTAGGCGCTCTGACTGGCCGCGGTCTCCTTCATCGCCACCGCCACCACGCGCAGGCCCTGCTCGTTCAGTTCCTCGGTGGTCTGCCGCACGCGGGCCAGGCGGTGCTCGTCCAGTGGCATGTCCTGGCCGTTCTCGCGAACGGTGCTGCACACCGCCAGCATCTCTTCCACCGCGCCCTTGCAGATCAGCTCATGGTGGTCCTCGCGCTCGGACACCACCACCGACATGCGGCGGCGCTCGAAATCGAACGGGATCTCATCCACCTTGTGGTAGTCCTGCGACAGCCGCAGCGAACTCTGCAGCTCCACGTGCTCCAGCACCGCGCGATCCAGGAGGTTGATCAGCCCGGTCTGGAAGTGGCTGTTGAGGTAAGCGAACTTCAGCACGTCTTCCGAATCGTGGCCGAACACATCGGTGTGACGCTCCAGTGCGATCCTATCCTGGGTGAGGGTGCCGGTCTTGTCGGTGCACAGCACTTCCATGGCGCCGAAGTTCTGGATCGCATCCAGGCGCTTGACGATCACCTTGCGCCGCGACAGCAGCACCGCACCCTTGGCCAGGGTGGAGGTGACGATCATCGGCAGCATCTCCGGCGTCAGGCCCACCGCCACCGACAGCGCGAACAGAAACGCCTCGGTCCAGTCACCCTTGGTCCAGCCGTTGATCAGCAGCACGAACGGCACCATCACCAGCGCGAAGCGGATCAGCAGCCAGCTGACACTGTTGACGCCGGCCTGGAATGCGGTCGGCGCACGGTCGGTGGCGGCGCTGCGCTGGGCCAACGTGCCGAAGTAGGTGCGGTTGCCGGTGGCCAGCACCACGGCGGTGGCCGTTCCGGACACCACATTGGTGCCCATGAACAGCAGGTTGTGCTGTTCCAGCAGGCCGGCCAGGCCGTCGCCCGGGTGCGCGAACTTCTCTACCGGCAGCGATTCGCCGGTCATCGCGGCCTGGGCGACGAACAGGTCCTTGGCGGTCAGCACGCGGCAATCGGCCGGAATCATGTCGCCTGCCGACAGCACGATGTGGTCGCCGGGCACCAGCTCACGGATCGGCAGGTCCAGCAGGCGCGCCGGACGGCGGCTGTGCAGGTGCGCACCGAAGTACTGGTCAGCCACATCGGCGGCTTCGGTACCCGGATTGCGGCGCAGCACGCGTGCGGTATTACCGACCAGTGCCTTCAGTCGTTCGGCGGCACGGTTCGAACGCCCCTCCTGCACGAAGCGGATCAGCGTGGACAGCAGCACCATCGCACCGATCACCACGGTGGCCTTGATGTCCTCGGTCAGCCAGGACACCGCCGCCAGCACGGTCAGCAGCAGATTGAACGGATTGCGGTAGCACTGCCACAGGTGCCGCCACCACGGCAGCGGCTTTTCGTGATCCACCTCGTTGGGGCCAAGCGTGGCCAGCCGTTCCTCGGCCTCATGCGGGCTGAGGCCGTCGGCGTGCGATTCCAGCGTGGCCAGCAGCTCGGCTTCCTCCTGCTGGGCGAGGGTGACCAGGCCGGTGGTAAGCGCGAACGGCGCAGCTTCGGCGCTGCCCGGGCCGAATCCAGCTTCGGGCATCGCACGGCGGCGGAACAGGTTGCCTGCGCGACGGCTGCGCAGGAAGGCATTGAACCAGGCGTTGAGCAGGCTCATGGGACTCTCCTCGAATGTCAGAGCCGGCCGCGGCCGGAACACGAACGGAACGGTTGGAACAGGTCAGGCGTGGCGCATCGCCAGCACCGCCGGCGACCACGGCTGCATGTGCAGGCGCTGGCTGCCGCCGATGCACAGCGGCTTCATGGCATCGCGCAGGGGGTAGGGCAGATGACGCAGCACGGTGATGCGCTCGCTGATCGGCAGCAGCGACAGCGCATCGGCCACCACGCGCGGCGAACCGAGCGACAGCGAACGGGCGAACATCACGGGGCCGTGTTGCAACAGTTGGCTGCGCAGGCCGGCAACATCGCGCTCGCCGATCAGGCGGCGCAGGGTGATGTAGAGGATCTTGTAGGACATGGGGGCGATCTCCAGGCAAGCGGCGCCTGGCGGTCCCCCGTCACTCAGGCAGGCAGGGACCGGCGGGCAGGCGCCAGGAACAGGCGGATTGCGGGCATCGGGGGCGCGGTGCGCCCGGCAGGGTCGGGGTCCATCTGCGTCTCCAGGAGGGGAGGGTGCCGGCCAGGATTGCCCTGGCCAATGGCGCTATTGTCCGCCCCTGAATGGGGCTGGCCTAGAGGCTCGTGGGTTAGCTGGGCTATACCTTGGTATTGCCGGGTGGTGTGACTGGCACCTGATACCCGGCCCCGTAGAGTCGACTGTGAATCGACTATCGCGCGCAGCGCGGGCCTCGAAGCAGTGTCGCCAACTGCAGTCGACTCACAGTCGACGCTACTACCTCGCACGGTGGGATGCCGGCCAGCGGCCGGCACTACCCACCTGTTCAGAAGCGGTCGGCAAAGGCATCTGTCGCGCGCACGAGCGCATCGACCGTGGCCGGCTCGTTGGCGCTGTGGCCGGAGGTCACCATCTCCAGGCGCGCTTCCGGCCACGCCTTGGCCAGGTCCCACGCGCTGCGCGGCGGACAGATGATGTCGTAGCGTCCCTGCACGATCACGCCGGGCAGGTGGCGGATGCGATCAATGTTGCGCAGCAGCTGGTCCGGTTCCAGGAAGATGCCGTTGCGGAAGTAGTGCGCTTCGATGCGGGCCTTGGCCAGCGTATCCAGCGGATCATCGGTGGATTGCGCATCCACGTCGTGCTGCAGGGTGGCGGCGTTGTCTTCCCAGCCCAGCCAGGCCTGCGCGGCTTCGACGCGGGTTGCCTCATCCGGGCCATCCATGCGCGTCCAGTAGGCCGCAATCATGTCGCCACGTTCGGCGTGCGGAATATAGGCCTGATAGCGGTCCCAGCGCTCCGGGAAGATCCAGCGCGCACCCCCATCGGCCTCGGCGAACCAGCGGTTCTCCATTTCGCGGCCGAGGAACACGCCACGCACGATCAGGCCGGTGGCGCGCTCGGGATGCGCCTGCGCGTAGGCCAGTGACAGGGTCGAACCCCAGGAGCCGCCATAGACCAGCCAGCGTTCGATGCCCAGATGCTCACGCACCTTCTCGATATCGGCCACCAGGTCCTGCGTAGTGTTGTCGCGCAGCTCGCCGAACGGCGTGGAACGGCCGCTGCCGCGCTGGTCGATCAACACGATGCGGTAGCGCGTCGGGTCGAAGAAGCGGCGATGGGTCGGCGAGATACCGGCGCCCGGGCCGCCGTGCAGGTACACCACCGGAATGCCCTCGGGCGTGCCGCACTCTTCTACATGTAGCGTGTGCAGATCGCTCACCTTCAGGGTGAACTCGCGGTAGGGTTCGATGGCGGGGTACAGGGTGCGCATGGCGGGCATCTCACAAGCAGGGTGGCCAGCATAGCGCCGCCACCTGCGGCTTGCAGCGGTGGCCTCCTGCGCGGCGCTGGAAATGCGCTGGCCGATGCGCATAAGCTTCCGCGATGCAAGCGACCACGACCGGGACGTCCACGTTCAACCTCACCCTCGGCAGCGGCGCGCGCGAGCTGCTGAAGTGGATCGCGCTGCTGGCCATGACCGGCGACCACGTGGCCAAGGTGGTCTTCGGGGGCTACGTGCCGGTGGTCAGCGAACTGGGGCGTATCGCCTTCCCGCTGTTCGCGCTGGTGATGGCCTGCAACCTGGCCCAGCCGGGCGCCGACCTGCGCAAATCGATCCGCCGGCTGGCGCTATGGGGGCTGATTGCGCAGCCATTGCACGCACTGGCGTTCGGTTCCTGGCTGCCGCTCAACATCCTGCTCACCTTCACCTTGGCAGTGGTGGCCGTGCATGCGTTTGCGAACAATCGGCCTGTGCTGCTGTTGCTGGCTGCCGGCGTGCTGCCGATGTTCGTGGACTACCAGTGGGCCGGTGTTGGCGCTGTGCTGCTGGCCTGGATCGCGTTCCGGCATCGGGCGTGGTGGCTGTTGCTGGTTGGGCTTGCAGCGGTGTGCGGGGTCAACCACAACGGCTGGGCACTGCTGGCTGTTCCGGTGGTCGTGCTGGCGACGCGGGTGCCGTGGCGACTGCCGCGCTGGCGCTGGGTGTTCTATGGGTACTACGTGGGGCATCTGGCGGTGCTGGCGGTGGTGGCGCGCGTGCTTTCGTGATCAGTGCGTGCGTGGTCGTGCCTTGTGTCGGTAGATCCACGCCAGGCGTGGATGCGTTTGGCGGATCACCATGGAACCCAGCCAGGCATGGCCTGGCTCTACAGTTTCCGGCAGATCCACGCCATGCGTGGATCCCGTTGACAGTTTGTCGCCCGGCTCAGAAGTCCATCGTCGCAGAGAGCAACACCGTCCTCGGTGCACCCAGCGCCAGGCTTGAAAGCAACGGCATGCCCCAGTACGCCTTGTTGGTCACGTTGTTCACGCTGGCGCGCAGCGCAAGCGGTCGACCCGCCACGGTGGTGCTGTAGCGCGCCCCGACATCGAACAACGTACGCCCCGGCACCGACAGACTATTGTCGGCACTGATGTACTGCTTCGACATCGCCGTGGCATTGCCGGTCAAGGTGAGGCCCTGCAAGGTCGGCACATCCCATTCCATGCCCAGCTTGGCCTGCCGCTGCGCCACGGCGGTGGCTATGCGTCCTTCATTCACGCCGCCGGCCGTGCGGGTCAGCTTCGGCTGCACATAGGCCACGCCACCGAGCAGGCGCACGCCGTCCATCGGTGCGCCGAAGAAGCCCCATTCCACCCCGCGGTTACGTTGTTCGCTACCAAGCGAGAAGATGTTCGTGATCGGATCGGTGTAGCTGCTCGGTCGCTTGATCTCGTACACGCTGAAGGTGTGCGCGAAGCTGCCCAGGTCCAGCTTCAGGCCCAGCTCCTTCTGCTTGGTGCGGAACGGTGCGAACACATCGCCGGCGTTGGCTGCGGTCATCGGCGCGGTAGCACCCTGGCTGAGGCCTTCGACGTAGTTGGTGTAGAGGGAGAGCGTGTCGGTGGCCTTCACCAGCAATGCAGCCGCAGGGGTGGTCGCGCTCTTGTCGTAGCGCGAGGTGCGCGCACTGGTAGCGACGCTGAAGGTCTCGCTGACCACCTGCTGGCGACGCACACCCAGCGTCAACTGCACGCGGTCATCGGAGAAGGACAGGGTGTTGGCGAAGCCGAGGCTGTCCAGCGTCAGCCCGGTATGCGAGATGTGCGGTGCCATGAACGGCGCGGCCGGTCCCCACACCGGGTTGTACAGATTGGTGGTCCAGTCCCAGCCGGGTACGCTGCGCCGGCCGTAGTCGTTCTGGGTGTGCTGGTAGTGGGTCACGTTGGCGGCCCACTGGTGGCCGACGCTGCCGGTGTGGAAGGAACCGCGCAGGCCGGCATCTCCGGACTGCTTCTTGATGTCGAAGGCGAGCTGGCCGATCACCGTGGTGAAGTCGCCAGCCGGATTGAGGATCTGCGCGCTGATCGAACCGTTGTAGCGGTAGTCGGTCTTGCTGGTGCCGTAGGCCAGATAGGCCATCAGGCTATCGTTGATATCCAGTTCGCCGCGCAGCATTGCGCCCTTGTCCTGGCTGTCCACGTAGGCCCAGTCCGGGTTGATCAGCGTATCGCCACGCGGCGGCCGCGGAATGGCCACGCCCGGTGCCAGGCCGACGCCACGTGCCGGGCCGTCCACGCGATCGTCGGCGCTGTACAGATCGGCCGACAGCCGCGCACGTTCGCCGCGCCAGTCCAGTGCCAGCGAACCGAGCTGTACCTTCTTGCGCTGCTTGCCGACGGCGCCGTCACCATCACGGTAGGCAAAGTTGAAGCGGATGCCGAACTGCTTGTCGGCACCGAGGCGGCGACCCATATCCACATGGGTGCCGAACTGCGCGTCGGAGGCGAAGTTGGCACTGACCCGCAGCAATGGCAGCTCACCCGCACGCTTGGGCACCAGGTTGACGCTGCCACCGACCGAGCCGCCCGGCGGCATGCCGTTGAGCAGCGCAGACGGTCCCTTCAGCACCTCGATGCGCTCGAACATTTCCGGCGAGGTGCGGTAGTAGGGCGCCATGCCGCTGAGGCCATTGAACGTGGTGTCGCTGGTGTTGGAGGCAAAGCCTCGGATCGCGTAGTTCTCGCTCCACGCACCGGTGACGCCGTTGCTGAACACCGTAGGGTCGGTGGCGGCGATGACGTCGGTCAGGTCCTTGGCCTGGCGATCACGGATGAAGGACTCGGTGTAGCTGACCGTACTGAACGGCGTGTCCATGAAGTCCTTGTCGCCGAGCAGGCCGACGCGGCTGCCGGCGGCCACTTGCCCGCCCGCATAGTCCGCAGTGACCCGGCGCTGTTCCTGCACCTGCACCGAGGGCAGGGTGGACGGTGCAGTGTCGGCCAGGGCGGCAAACGAGGCCAGCAGCCCTAACGCCAAGGCGGACACCCGATAACGCAGGTGCATGCCCGGCGGATGCATCAGGCCTGAGAATGCGGCAGCACGATGCTGTGCAGAAGTGAAGTTGTAAACGGTCATGCCAGAGTCCTGTGAATCGCAGGCGCGAGCGCGCCTGGCGCGCTGCCGACGGCAAGCACGGGGAGAGGGCGCAGCGCAGGGTTGTTGGCTGGGTGGGGACCTGGCGGGAGGTGAGCCATGGGCTCGATCACGGGCAGCGTGCTGGACGCCTTCCGAATTAGTTGAGTAAGTTAAACTAAATCAATCGAAGCGGACAAGAGGGTCCCTTTACTGGCACCCTCAGCAGGGTATGGACGCGCACCGTAAGAGCAGGCACCGTATGAGCACGCACCCCGATCCAACGGCGCCGAGCCGTGGCCGCCCGCCCACCATCACCCCGGAGCGCCTGGCCGACATCGGCATCCGTCTGGGCCTGCCCAACCTGACCATGGCCAACGTGGCCGCCGAACTGGCGGTGACCCAGGCAGCGCTGTACAAGCGCGTAGCCAACTTGGAGGCGTTGAAGCGCCTGGTGGCGGAGGCGGTGTTCCAGCGCTGGCAGATTCCTCGCGCGTCGGTCGACGCACCGGGTGGGCTGGAGGCCTACCTGATGGGGTTCGTGCAGTCACTGTGCGAAGTGGTGAAGGCGCATCCCGGGCTACCGCCCTACCTGCTGCGGCGCACGGTGGCGACCGCGCCGATGCGGGAAAAGATCGCATCGCACCAGGCGCACGTGGCCGAGGTGTTCGGCCTGCCGGTGGACAAGGCGCGCTGGCTGCTGGCCACGATCGCGTTCTACTGCATCGCCGGCGCCGACACGATCTACGCGATTGCGGACGACGAGGAGGGGCAGGTGATCACCGAGTTCAAGCAGGGCATGCGGGCGTTGGTGATCGGTTCGCTGGAGGTATCGCGGCTTCGGTAGATCCACGCCATGAGTGGATGATCGTGGCCGTTCACCATGACGCCAGCCAGGCATGGCCTGGCTCTACTGGACGGATCGCGTAGTGTCGAGAATACAATGCGGCTATGCCTGCCACGCCCACTCTCGATGATCTTCGCCGCTACGCGGTGGCGCGCACCCTGTTCAAGCCGACCACGCTGCTGACCGCGATCCGGCGGCTGGGCTTCGTGCAGGCCGACCCGATCCGGGCACCCGCTCGCGCGCAGGACCTGACCCTGCGCCACCGGGTGAAGGACTACCGCGCGGGCGATCTTGAGCGCCGCTACACGCGTCTGCCGGTGGAAGAGGATTGCCTGGTGAACTACGGCTTCCTGCCGCGCGAGCATCTGGCGCTGATGCACCCACGGGTTTCCAAGCGCGAGTGGGATGCCGAGACCCATCGCCGTGCGGCCGATGTGCTGGCCTTTGTGCGCGAGCGTGGCAGCGTGCACCCACGCGAGGTCGACCAGGCGTTCGCGCATGGGCGGGTGACCAACTACTGGGGCGGCACCAGCAATGCCAGTACCCATCTGCTGGACGGCATGCACTACCGCGGCCTGCTGCGCGTGCAACGGCGCGACAGCGGTACGCGCATCTACGCGGTGGCCGATCATGCCGAGCCCGATTCCAGCGAACAGGCGCAGATCGAACGTGCTGCCGCCCTGATCGATCTGGTGGTGCGCAAGTACGCACCGCTGCCTTCGGCCGGCCTGACCTATCTGGTGCGCCTGCTGGGCCATGGCGCTCCGCACCTGGCCGAGCAGACCCGCAAGGCATTGGCACTGGCCAAGCAGCAGCTGGCCAGCTGCACGTTGGAGGGCACCACCTGGTACTGGCCGGCGGACGAAAATCCGCGCTCGCGCCGCCATGCGCCGGACGAACAGGTGCGCCTGCTGGCGCCGTTCGATCCGGTGGTGTGGGACCGCCGCCGTTTCGAGTTGCTGTGGGATTGGGTGTACAAGTTCGAGGCGTACACGCCTGCACCGAAGCGCCAGTATGGCTACTACGCACTGCCGGTGTTGTGGCACGACCAGGTGGTGGGCTGGGCCAACCTGAGCATGCGCGAAGGTGAGTTGGTGTCGAACGTGGGCTATGCCGGCAAGTCGCTGGCCCGCGACAAGGTATTTCGTGGCGCGCTGGACGACGAGCTGCAGCGCATGGCGGAGTTCCTGTAGCGCCGAGCGGCGCATGGGTAGCCATCGCGCCCGGTAGTCGCCAACCTTGGTTGGCGCTGGCTTCCATCGGTGCCCACCAAGGTGGGCATCTACCGGTCAAGCGGCGTCCTTGTGGTCCGCATCGTCCATGCCGGGGCTGACTCGCCGGCCGATGTCCTTCAGCCGCGCGAGCTGATCCACCATCGACGGTGCATCGTCCAGGCTGCCGGCGAAAGTCCACAGATAGGTCATCACCGCATAGACGTGACCGGGGGTAACGCCATCGGTGGTGGCAAGGCGGCCGATGGTCAGTGCGAACAGGGCCGCTGCCGTCGCGCCGACGGCCAGCACGGCGCCGGCTTCGCGATCGGAGAGCAGGATGCGCAGGCGTGACAGCGTGGTGTAGTGACGGCGCAAAACCGAGGGACTGACCCGGTCCACCAGTCGGATTTCCTGTTCCAGGCGGTTGTTGAGGCGCCCATGCAACTGCTCGTTGCGACGCGCGAACGACGGCAGCAGCAGGAGAGCACCGAACAGCGCGAGGAGGGCGGCACCCCCGACCAGCGGTTCAATTGCGAGCAGCATGACCGCAGCGCCAAACATGGATACCAGTGCGGTGGCGATGATCGGCACGTGCTTTTCGAAGAAGTCGACGAACTCGCGGGCCAGAACGACGCGGGCCGCCGAAGTGGAGGTCGCCTGGCCCAGGCGGCGCTGCGCCTGCACCACGCTCACTGCCAGATCGGCATAGATGCGGGTAAACGTCCGGGTATCGACCGCACGGCGGGCGGCACCGACCAACCAGAACAGCAGCACCACGCCGGCGTAGGAGATGGCATGGCCGATGTTGCCGCGGATGATGGCATCCACGGCGAAGCCGGCGAACAGCGGATAGGCCAGCAGCAGCGCGTTTTCCAGTGCCACCAGCGAGAACGTGCCGGTGAGCTGCCAGGGGTAGGTGCGCAGGATGGCCTTCAGGGTGGCGGCCGCATTCTGCTGGCCGATGCTGCCGGCGGCGGCCGCTGGATCGTGGGGGTGTTTCATGGAATGCCTGGGTGGGTCGGGGGTAGAGTCGACTGTTGGTCGACTGCTCTTTGCGAACTGCTGGAAGAACCCGCGCTTGCGCGCGCAAGTCGCCTGACAGTCGACTCTACCCAGGCAGTTCCGGCATTTCGGGCTTTCCAGGGCAGCGATGGCCCTCAACGATGCGCGTGCACCGGCCAGCGGATCTCGAACGCGCTACCACCGCGTTCGGTCGCCCTGCATCGCGCCGTTCCGTGATGGGCCACGGCAATCGCGCGCACCACCGCCAGGCCAAGCCCGGAGCCACCGCTCTGCCGTGAGCGCGACACATCGGTGCGCTGGAAGGCTTCGAAAATGCTGTCGCGCAGGTCGTCCGGCACACCGGGGCCACCATCCTCAACGGTCACGGTGCAATGGCCTTCGGCCAGCGTGACGCGAACCCGGAGGGGGCAGGGGATGGCATGGCGTCGTGCATTCTCCAGCAGCGCCAGCACCGCCTGGCGGATGCGTGCCGGATCGCAGTCGGCAAGCGACGGCCGTGCATCCAATGTCACCGAGAATCCACTCTCGGTCAGCGCCTCGGACATCGCTTCGACCACCGCCGCCACCTGCACGCTGACATCGCTGCGCTGCAGGCGCAGATCCAGGTGACCGCTTTCGGCAAGGCTCACCACGCGCAGGTCTTCGATGATGCGGGTCAGGCCCTCCAGCTGGGTGAGCATGCTGTTGAACTGCTCCGGCCCGGGCTCGAACACGCCTTCGGCGATGCCCTGCAGGCGGCCGCGCAGGATGGTCATCGGCGTGCGCAGTTCGTGTGCGATCGCTGCATTCCAGAACACGCGGTTCTCGGACATCCGGCTGAGCCGCTCGGCCATGGAGTTGAAGTCGCTGACCAGTGTGGCGGCCTCGGCCATCGAGGTGTCGCCGCCGCGCGCACGCGCCTCAAGATCACCGCTGGCGACGCGACGCAGGCTTTCGGCCACCGAGTTCAGCGGGGTGATGATGCGCCGGGTCAGGCGCGAGGCGATCAACGTGGCCAGTGCCACCACCACGGTGGCGGTCAGGCCGATCCACAGCCACTCCAGCCCTGACGGCATGATGGTTTCCGGCTCGTCATACCAGCGTGGATAGAACACCTCCATGAGGTAATAGAACAGGTAGAAACCGCTGATCGACAGTACGGTCGAGCACAGCGATGCGACCGTGATGGATAGCGTGATCTGGCGCCCGATGCTCTTGCCTTTGCGGTTCATCGGTTCAGTCCAGGAAGCGGTAGCCGACACCGCGGATGGTGGCGGGAATGCCGATGATGCCGACGTCCTCGAGCTTGCGGCGCAGCTTGCTGACGTGGCTGTCCACGGTGCGCTCCTGCGCATCGCCTTCCGGCAGGCAGGTCTGGAGAAGATCCAGCCGGCTGTGCACCATGCGCGGTGCGCGCGCCATGTGCACCAGCAGACGGAACTCGGTGAGTGTGAAATTCAAAGCATGCACGTGGTCATCGGTGCGCACGGTGACCTCATGGCTGCGCAGGTCGATCTCGAATGGCCCCTGCCGGATCAGCCCGTTGGGTTCTTCTGCCATGGGCTTCGCGCTACGGCGCAGCACCGCCTGGATGCGGGCGACGATCTCGGCCGGATTGAACGGCTTGGCCACATAGTCGTCGGCGCCGACGCGCAGGCCAGTGAGCTTGTCCACGTCCTGGTCCAGTGCGGTGAGCATGATCACCGGGGTGTTGCCGCGCCGGCGCAGCTCACTCAGGACCTGCCAGCCATCCAACTTCGGCATCTGCACGTCGAGCAGGACCAGGTCGGGGCGCAGCTGGCGGTGGCTGGCGAGGGCGGCTTCGCCATCGGCGGCGCGGGCGCTGCGCAACCCGGAGCGGGCCAGGTAGGCGCCGAGAATGTCAGCAATTTCGCCTTCATCCTCGGCAATCAGCACCAGGGGCGCCTGGTGCGTGCGTGCATCGGTCTTCATTGAACGCTGCAGTTTCCAGTGCGAGATGGGGAGTGCCGGCGGCGGTGTCATCGTGGCCGTTCCAGGGTCTGTGCTTCTTCGTGGGCGGCCCAGGCGAGGGTGGCCAGCACCAGCGTGTGCTGCAGGGCGGGCGCCAGCGTTGCGGTCCCGCGCAGGTGCTGTGCGAGCAGGGCCGATACGGCCGCAGGCAGCTTGCTCCACCGTGATTGCATGCCCGTTGCGTCCACCCGGTCCTGCAAGCGGCGGGCCATGCGGACCAGGGCCCACAGGCGCAGGGCAAGCAACGTCGCCACCAGGACCGCTGCTATCCCTGCAGGCATGAGACTCAGGCCAGCGCTGGAGGCGGACCAGGCCGCGAAGCCGATCAGCACGAGCGACGCCAGGGTGCCCGTGCGCGCCGAATGGGCGGGGCCTTCGCTGCGGAAGCACACAAGCGCGGCGGCACCGGCGCCCGCGAGCAGGGGCGGCGCCGGGTTCGCGCTGGCAAGCATCCAGGCGCTGGTCGACGCCATTACCAGTGCAAGCAGCCACGGCGAAGGCGCGCACCAGGCGAGGTAGGCGCGGCGAACATCGATGGGAGGCAGGTCAGGAAACGGGAGGGACACGGCGGGAACGCAGTCGGCGAGGCCGACAAGGCTAGGGGCCGTTGATGGAGACTTGGTCGAGATTGTGTCGAGATTTCATGGACGCGATCCGTGCCGTTCAGGAGCGGACGCCGTGCCTGAACGGATGTGCGGCCTCCATGCAATCTCCACAGTGGCTCCAAGAAACATCCACCACCACCTCCCAGACTGCGGCTTCTGCGGTCACATCCGGTGGCTGCGTGCATGCGAGCCTTCCGATGAACAACCGCAGGACCTGGATCATTGCCGCAATCGTTGCGCTTCTTGCAGGCGGCACCGGCTGGTGGCTGTTCGCCGAAAGTGATGATGCCGCGCTGATCACGGCCCCGGCAAGGGTGGCGGACCTGGAAAGGACCGTGCAGGCCGTTGGCCGGGTCAACCCCAAGGAACTGGTGGCGGTGGGTGCGCAGGTATCGGGCCAGGTCAAGCGCCTGCATGTGGTGTTGGGCCAGCGTGTGCACGCTGGTGATCTGATTGCCGAAGTGGATTCGCAGCCGCAGCGCATCGCCCTGCGCAGCGCCGAAGCGGCTGCCAATGCGCTGCGTGCCCAGCATGCCGCCAGCCTGGCGCGCTACGCCCAGGCCATCCGCGTGCATGAGCGCCAGTCGCAGCTGGTGGCGTCTCGGCTGGTCTCGCAGGAAGGTTTCGAGTCCGCGCGGGTGGCGCGCGAAGCGGCGCGCTCTGACGTCGCAGCGCTGCAGGCCCAGATCGAGCAGGCGCTGACCCAGGTGGAAACGGCGCGGATCAACCTGGGCTACACCCGCATCGTCTCACCTTCCGATGGCTACATCGTGGCCATCGTCACCAAGGCCGGGCAGACGCTGAACTCGATGCAGACCACGCCGACCATCGTAATGCTGGCACAGATGGACACGATGACGGTTCGCACCGAGATCGCGGAGGCCGACGTGGAGCTGATCGCGCCTGGCCAACCCCTGTGGTTCTCTACGCTGGGGCCGGGCGGACGCCGCTACGAATCGCATCTGCAGCAGCTTGAACCTGCGCCATCGTCGATTGCCGATGTGGCCACCGGCAACACGGGTGGATCGGCGCAGACGCCGAAGGCGGTGTACTACGCCGGGCTGTTTGACGTACCCAATCCAGGCCTGAAACTGAAGCCGTCGATGACGGTGAAGGTGACGATCCAGCTGGCGCGCGCCGCCAACGCGCTGCAGGTGCCGTTGACAGCAGTGTCCGAGAGCGATGACAAGGCGGGCAACCGCGCGACTGTACAGGTGATCGACGCCAAGGGCCGTGCCCGCGAGCGCGCGGTGACGACCGGCCTGCGCACAGCTACTGCGGTGCAGATCCTGTCCGGCCTCAAGGCAGGCGAGAACGTGGTGGTCGGGCAGGCGCCCAGTGGCGCGGAAGCCGAGCCCACCAGCCTGCTGGGGATGTGAGCATGGCCGACGCGCTGCTGGAACTGCATGGCGTATCGCGCGCCTACCGCTCGGCCGCCGGCGAGGTGGTGGTGTTGAAGGACGTGTCGCTGCGCATCGCGGCGGGCGAGTTCATCGCCATCATCGGCCCGTCCGGTTCGGGAAAATCCACGCTGATGAACATCCTGGGCTGCCTGGACCGGCCAACCGAAGGCAGCTACCGCGTGCACGGCGCCGCAACCGAGCAGATGTCGCCCGATGAACTGGCGCACCTGCGTCGCGATCATTTCGGCTTCATCTTCCAGCGCTACAACCTGATGGAGAACCTGAGCGCCACCGAGAACGTGGCCTTGCCCGCCGTCTATGCCGGGGTGGAGGCCGATGCGCGCACCACGCGTGCCCGCCTGCTGCTGGAAACGCTTGGCCTGGGCGAGCGCACCACGAACCGGCCCAGCCAGCTGTCCGGCGGCCAGCAGCAGCGCGTTTCCATTGCGCGTTCGCTGATGAACGGCGGCGCCATCGTGCTGGCCGACGAGCCGACCGGCGCGCTGGATCATGCCAGCGGCAGTCAGGTGATGGTCGAACTCAAGCGCCTGCATGCGCAGGGCCATACCGTGATCCTGGTGACCCATGATGCGGCGATTGCCGCGCACGCTTCACGCGTGATCGAGATCGCGGACGGCCGGGTCGTATCCGACCGTGGTACGGGTGATCCTGCGGTTGCACGCAAGGCCGTCGCGCCCGAGCGCAGCACGGAACCGGGCGCCGAGCGCCGCGCGCGCCTGGATGCGACCAGGGAAGCGGCACGGATGGCGGTACGTTCGATGCTGGCCCATCGCCTGCGCACCTTGCTGACCATGCTGGGCATCATCATCGGCGTGGCTGCGGTGGTGACCGTGGTCGCGTTGGGCAAGGGCGCACAGGCGCAGGTCGAGTCACAGATCAACGAACTGGGTGCCAGTACGCTGGAGATCTTCCCGGGTGCGGATTTCGGCGACCCGCGCTCGGCCGAGATCGAAACGCTGGTCGTGGACGATGCCGATCACCTGGCCGCATTGAGTTACGTAGACAGCGTAAGCCCCAACCTGAGCAGCTCGGTGGCCGCTCTGCAGGGCAACCGGCGCGCCAACACACAGGTGCTTGGCGTGGGCGCTGATCTACCCCGTGTGCGCGGGCTGCGCCTGAAGGCGGGCCGGTTCTTCACCGATGCCGAGGTGGAGGCGCATCGCGCGGTGGCCGTGCTCGACCAGAAGGCGGCCAAAGCACTGTTCAACGGCAATCCGATCGGCGGCACGGTGCTGCTGGGCGGCATGCCGGTGGACGTGATCGGGGTGGTGGGTGCCAGTGCATTCGCAGGCGGCGCGACGCCCACGGTCTACGTGCCTTACACCTCGGCGGCCTCGCGCCTGCTTGGCAGCCAGCGGCTGGAGAGCATCACCGTACGCGTGCGCGATGACGTACCAACCCGTGCAGCTGAAGCCTCGCTGGGTGCGGAACTGCAGCGGCTGCATGGGCGCCGCGATTTCTTCATCTACAACTCGGACCAGATCCGCAAGGCGGTGATGAAGTCCAGCCAGACCATGGCGGCGCTGGTCTCGGCGATTGCGGCGGTGGCGCTGGTGGTCGGTGGCGTGGGCGTGATGAACATCATGCTGGTGTCGGTGAAGGAGCGCGTGCGCGAGATCGGTGTGCGGCTGGCAGTGGGGGCCCGGCAGGGCGACATCCTGCGTCAGTTCCTGATCGAGGCCGTATTGATCTGCCTGTTCGGTGGGGTGCTGGGCGTGTTGTCCGCGTTGGGCGTGGGCGCCTTGTCCAGTCTGCTGTCACTGGGCGTGCCGTTCCAGTTCACGCCTGGGCCGGTGCTCGCCGCGCTGGCATGTTCGTCGGCAATCGGGCTCGGTTTCGGCTACTTCCCGGCCCGCAATGCCGCGCAGCTGGACCCGATCCAGGCATTGGCGGCGGAGTAGCGTCGTCCGCGGTGGCATCGTAGAGCCGGGCCCGCGCTCGGCTGCTCTCCATTCAGACCGCGATGCGCCCTGCGCCCCGCGCAGCGAGCCGAGCATGGGCTCGGCGCTACAGCGACTCAGCGCGCCTTGCCTTTGATCGGCACGCTTCCTGGCAGCTGCGCATAGCCGCTGTCACCCCAGTGGCGGGTAATGCGCTGGAAGAACAACGAGTTGGGCACGCGCAGCAGGCAACCGCGCGCGCCTTCGCCACGATCACTCAGCGTGGTGTAGATCAGGTTGATGTCCACCACCTGACCACACAGGCCCGGTTTGTCCACGCTTTCCAGCACTTCGATGGTGTCATTGATGCGGAATGGGCGCGTGGCGACGATCAGGAACGAACAGAACAGGTTGGACAACACGCTCCACGCGGCAAAGAACGCCACCGCGCCGACGGCCATGAACCCGGTCAGCGCGGTCCACAGCACCGAGCGCGAAACGCCCAACCGCTCCAGTATCAGCAGCGCGGCCGCCAGATACAGCAGCAAGGCACCGCCGCGACGCAGGCCGACATGAAGCTCTGGAGCCAGCCTGCCGCGCTGCCGGGCCTGCACCAGCAGCCACGCCAGCGCACGCACCATCACCCACGCGACGCCGAGGATGGCCAGCACCTCGGCCACCGGCACAACCACGGTCAGCCAGTCCTCGATCCAGGCAGGCAATCCGGTCATGGAGGCTACAGCGTCGCCGCGCCGCCAGAAATGGTCAGCAGTGCACCAGAGGTATAACTGGCGCTGTCCGAAGCCAGCATCACATAGGCCGATGCCAGTTCGGCTGGCTGGCCGGGGCGGCCGAACGGCGTCTGCGAGCCGAACTGCTCGACCTCCTCGGCGGCCATGCCTGCCGGAATGAACGGCGTCCAGATCGGGCCGGGCAGCACCGCATTGACGCGGATCTGGTGCTCGGCCAGCAGGCCCGCCAGCCCCAGCGTCAGGTTGGCCACCGCGCCCTTGGTTGCGGAGTACGGAAGGATGTTCGGGGTCGGTCGCTTGGAATTGACCGATGCGGTGTTGATGATCGCGCCGCCACCGCGCAGGTGCGGGACGCACAACCGGGTCAGATTGAACACGGCATGGACATTGGTATCGAACGTCCGCTTCCAGTCATCCAGGGTGATGTCGTCGAAGTGCTCGTAGTAGCGCTGGTAGGCCGCGTTGTTGACCAGGATGTCGAGACCGTCCAGCTCGCTGGCCACGCGGTCGACCAGCGAGCGCGCCTGTGCCGGGTCGCTGATGTCACACGGCACCAGTACGGCTTTGCGCCCGGCCTGTTCGATCTGCTGCTGCACATGGCGGGCATCGTCCTGCTCACCATCGAGGAACGCGATGGCAACGTCGGCGCCTTCGCGCGCAAAGGCGATGGCCACGGCTGCGCCGATGCCGCTGTCACCGCCGGTGATCAGTGCCTTCTTGCCCTGCAGCAAGCCATGGCCGCGGTAGCTGTCTTCGCCGTGGTCCGGACGCGGTTGCATCTGCGCGGTCTTGCCGGGGAAGGATTGCTGTTGGGCGGGGAAGGGCGGGCGTGGGTAGTCGGGCAGGGCCATCGTCACTCTCCGTAAGGAAACCGGCGCCAGTCTCCCCCTATACGGGTAAACGGCCGGAGGGCGCGGTGTCGTTGCAGCGTGGACGCCTGCGCGGAGGACTTCACAACGGATGGGCGATCGTGGTCATGATGCTGTTGGCCGGTTGCCGTGAATCCAGCCGCGTGTGCTGCACGATGATCGGCTGGTCGGATTCAACGAGGGTGGCAAAGCCGGTGCCGCGCGGCACCGGCGCCGGATCCTGCAGGTCGTTGAAGCGCAGGTGACAGGTGCGTCGCGCCGGCACGGTGACCCGGTAGGGGCCCACCGGATCACGGTCTTCGAAGTAGAGGGTGAGCGTGACATGCGCGGGCTCGTCGCCGGCATTGAGTACGCAGCAGGTTTCGTGACTCTGCATCTCCGGTGACGGGCCGTTGCTCCAGGCTGGAATGTAGCCCTCGGCGATAGCCCAGCGTCGATGCCCGATGCAGGAAGCGTTCGTTTCCATGACGCGGTTTTAGCTGGAGGGGTGTTGCCATCGTGTCCAGTCCCCGCACGGAATCCGTGATGACCATCGGCTACCACGCATCGCATGAGCAGTTCCCGCCCGCCACCTTGCTGGGCCTGGCGCTGCGCGCCGAACAGGCGGGATTCGAGGCCGTGATGTGCTCGGACCATTTCCATCCATGGACGACTGCGCAAGGGCAGTCCGGCCACAGCTGGGTGTGGGCCGGTGCGCTGGCGGTGCAGAGCGCGTTGACCCTGGGCATGGTGACCTGCCCGATGCTGCGCCAGCACCCGGCATTGGTGGCACAGGCAGCGGCGACGCTGGAGCAGCTGGCGCCGGGCCGGATCTGGCTGGCGCTGGGTACCGGCGAGGCCCTGAACGAGCGCATCACCGGCCAGGCGTGGCCAGCCAAGCGCGAGCGGCAGAAGGCACTGCGCGATGCGGCCGAGGTCATGCGGCGGCTGTGGGGTGGCGAGCAGGTCGACCACGACGGTGGCTTCCAGGTGCGCCAGGCACGACTCTACAGTCGCCCGGCGCTTCCCCTGCCGCTGCTGGGTGCAGCGGTCACGGAGGAGACTGCACGTTGGATGGGGGGCTGGGCCGATGGTCTGATCACCATCAGCCAACCGCTGGCGCAGTTACAGCGTGTGGTGGCAGCGTTCGAGGCAGGCGGTGGCAGGGGCAAGCCGATGTACCTGCAGGCCAAGCTCTCCTACGCGCGCGCCGAACAGGCGGCGCTGGAAGGTGCGATGGAGCAGTGGAGTGCCAACGTGCTGTCGCCGGAACTGGCCGAAGGCCTGGACCAGCCCGAACAGTTCGAAGCACAGGCCCGATCGGTCAGCGCCGAGATGGTGCGCCAGCACGTGCATGTCTCGGCAGACCTGGGCCAGCATCGGGCCTGGCTGCAGGAGCTGCAGGGAATGGGGTTCGATCGCATCTACCTGCACAACGTGAACCGCGAGCAGGAACGCTTCATCGATGACTTCGCCGAACACGTGCTGCCCGCGCTGCGCACTCAGGCACCTTCGGCAGCCAGCCACGTATAGCCGTGGCCCTCCAGGTAACAGCGGCGACCCTGCAGCTTGGCGCCGTGGCCCACCAGCGTGTTCAGCGGACCGCGCAGGGGTACGTCCACCTCGACCGGCTCGTCGCCGAAGTTGATCAGTGCCAGTGCCTGATGGGGTGCCTCACCGTAGCGGAGCATCAGCAGCGCAGGTGAGGGCGGGTCGAGCGTGTGAGGACCCTGCTGCAGCACGGGATGTGCATTGCGCTGCTGCAGCAGCTCGCGCACCCGCAGCAGCAGTGAACCTGGCGTCGCGCGTTGCGCCTCGACGTTCACCGTGCGGTAACCGTAGGGGCCGTCTGCCGGTGGCGCGCGCCAGGCATGCCGCGGTTCGTCGGTGAACCCAGCCCCTGGGCCGTTATGCCAGTGCATCGGCATGCGCACGGCATTGCGCTCGGGCAGTTCCAGGCAATCACCGAGGCCGATCTCTTCGCCATAGCGGATCACCGGCACCTGGCCCAGCGAGAGCAGCGCCGCCCAGGCCATGGCCTGCCATGCGATGTCGCCCTCCAGCATCGGTGCCAGCCGGCGGCGGATGCCACGGCCATAGATGCGCATGCCACGCTCAGGGGCGAAGCGTTCCATCACCGCTTCGCGCTCATCCGGCTCCAACTGCTCAAGGTCCAGTTCATCATTGTTGCGCAGCCAGGCAATGCGTGTGTCCGGCGGCGCGTGCGGGCCGTACTCGGCCATGACCCGCGCCACTTCGCTGGCATCGCCACGTGCCAGTGCGAGGAAGAAATGATTGTTGAGGTGGAAATCCAGCAGGTGCGAAAGCCGCCGCCCGTGGCACAGGAAGTCACCGTAGTGGGACGCGCGGACATCCGCTTCGCCGATCAGTGGCAGCCCTGGTTGCTGCGCGTCTGCCGTGGCGCGCATCGCCTCCAGCAGCCACAGCCCACCGTCGCGCGGGTCGGCGTGGCGGGCGCGCTCGACCATGTACGGAACGGCGTCCACGCGGAAGCCGGCCACGCCGCGCTGCAGCCAGAACGTCATTAACCGCAGCAGTTCCTCGCGTACCGGCGCATGGGCCAGGTCGAGGTCTGGCTCGTGCCGGTAGAACATGTGCCGGTTGAACGCGCCGGCCGTGGCATCCCATGTCCAGACAGCGGCCTCGATCGGCGGGAACATCGGCTGCAGGCCGTCGTCAGGCATGTGGTCGCTCCACAGGTACCAGCGGCGCCAGGCCGGGTCGCCCTGCTGTGCGGCGACGAACCACGGGTGCGCGCTGGCGGTGTGCTGCATCACCAGTTCGACGATGATGCCGATGCCGCGCGCGTCGGCCGCATCGACCAGGCGATGGAAGGCGGTCTCGTCGCCCAGGCGTGGATCGATGCGGTAGTGATCGGTGACATCGTAGCCGCCATCACGGCCGGCGTTGCAGTAGAACGGCAACAGCCACACATGGCTGATGCCGAGCCACTGCAGGTAGTCCAGCTTTTCGGTGACGCCATCCAGGGTGCCCCAGCCGCGGCCTTGGCTGTCGCGGAACAGATACGGGTCGACCTGGTAGATCGCGCGCAGCGGACGCACCGCCATGGGGCTTCTCCGGCACTGTTCACGGGTGACCAGCCTGCTGTGCGCCGTGGCAGCGGTTCGTGAACCGAATGGCACCGCATCATGACGTGGCATCCACGGCCCGTGCATGCCCGGGCGCGCAGAGTGAATGCTCGTCCCGCTGCGCCGAGGAGCCTTTATCCATGCCCCGCCGCAAAACGCTTCGTATTGCGACGTTCAACGTCAACGGCATCGGCACGCGCCTGCCGCAGCTGCTGGACTGGCTGCACAGGGAATCGCCGGACGTGGTTGCCCTGCAGGAGCTGAAGGCGACCGACGCCGCGTTTCCCGCTGCGGCATTGGAACAGGCCGGCTACGGTGCACTCTGGCAGGGTGAGGCGCGCTGGAACGGCGTGGCGCTGCTGGCCCGGGGCACCATGCCGGTCGAGAGCCGCCGCCGATTGCCGGGCGAACCCAAGGATACGCAGAGTCGCTACCTGGAGGCGGCGGTGCACGGCGTCATCGTGGGTGCCCTCTACCTGCCCAACGGCAACCCGCAGCCCGGACCCAAGTTCGACTACAAGCTGCGCTGGATGGAACGCCTGATCCGGCATGCACGCAGCCTGGTCGAGCTGCCGCACCCGGCGCTGCTGCTGGGTGATTTCAACGTGATTCCCACAGACGCCGATGTCTATGATCCCAAGGCCTGGCGGCGCGATGCGCTGTTCCAGCCCGAGGTTCGCGATGCCTTCGAGCGGCTGCTCGCGCAGGGCTGGACCGATGCGCTGCGGAAGGTGCACGGCGACGCCACGATCTATACCTTCTGGGACTATTTCCGCCAGCATGCCGAGCGCGACCGTGGGCTGCGCATCGATCATCTGCTGTTGAATCCCGTACTGGCGGAACGACTGAAGGATGCGGGCGTCGACCGTTGGGTGCGGCTGCAGGAAAAGGCCAGCGACCACGCACCGGCTTGGGTGACGGTGCGTGCGTGATCAACGCGCGGCAGGGTCTTCGCGTCGCTCCCGACGCACGCGCGCGCGGGTTCGGTACAGGCGGCTGTCCGCCTTCTGGATGGTGTCGGCCACGGGCTCACCGGCCGTGTTGATGGCCGCGCCCATCGAGAACGCGCTGGGCGAAAGCGCGGCGTGGTCCTGGTACCAGTGCTCGAGTTCGCTTAGGCGGCCATTCGCTGGCGCGACCAGCACTACCATGAACTCGTCGCCACCCAGCCGTACCACGGTCTCGTCCTTGCCCAGCGGCGAGCGCAGGAAGGTGGCGAACTCGACCAGCACGGCATCGCCACGGCGGTGGCCCTGGGTGTCGTTGATGTGCTTGAAATGGTCCAGATCGAACATCACGCAGGCCCAGCGCTCGTCAATCAGTTCATCCAGCCGGTGCAGGTAACGCCGGTTGTAGCACTGCGTGAGCGGATCCTTGAAGGACATGTCGCGCAGCTGCTGCTCCTGCATCCTCAGCGCGGTGACGTCCTGTGCATGCCCCAGCACGTAGGGCGGGCTGGCTTCGTTGTCGAGCACGTTGTGGTACGCCCAGTAGTGGCGCGTACCATCGGCGGCAATCAGCTCGATCACGCCAGCGTCGGTGTGGTTTGCCTGGATCCGGGCGAGGTAGGCCCTGAAGCCTTCGCGTTTTTCCGGCGGCATCAAGTCACACAGGCTGCGCCCGATCATCTGGCTTTCCTCGAAGCCCAGTGACTGCACCGCCGCCGGATTCACCGAGGTCAATGTGCCGTCCAGCGTGTGGGTGCAGATCAGGCCCAGGCTGTAGTGGAACAGCCGACGGTAGCGGGTTTCGCTCGCTTCCAGCGCGTCCAGCGCGGCTCGTTCGTCCGTGATGTCCTGGATTGCCCCGACCAGGCGCGGATGGCCGTCGACCTGTTGCCGGCTGCCGACCACCCGGGTCCAGATCGCGCGCCCGTCGGCCGTGGTCATCGGCAGCTGTACTTCCCAGGATGTCCCCTCGTCGATGCAGCGCTGTACCGCCGCCTGGATGATATTGCGGCTGTCCTCGCGATAGAACGAGAGTGCGGTCTCCAACGTGGGCGTGAAGTTGCTGCGTACGCCATGCAACTGCTTGGTTTCCCGTGTCCAGCGCACCTCGTTGGTCAGCAGGTCCATCTCCCAGCCGCCGACCCGTGCGGCACGGTTGGTACGCTCCAGGAAGTCCTCACTGCGCTTCAGCTCGCGATGCAGCGCCTTGGCCTGGCCAACCTGCGCCATGAGGGTGCTGCGCTGTTCCAGCACCTGGGTAGTGACCCGAGCCAGATGCACCATCAGTTCACGCTGGGAGGGTGACAGCACACCGGGCATCGGGTCGAGCAGGCACAGCGTGCCGATGCGTGCGCCGTGCGTCGACCCCAAGGGAATGCCGGCGTAGTGGCGGATGCGCGGCCCACCGGTGACCAGTGGATTGGTGGAAAAGCGTGGGTCCTGGCGCGCATCGGGAATCTCGAACAGCTCGTCCTGGCGTATGGCATGGGTGCAGAAGGAGATCTCGCGGGCGGTCTCGCTGACGCCCTCCAGGCCGATGTTGGCCTTGAACCATTGGCGGTCTTCGGCCACCACGGTGATCAGGCCCATGGTCAGGCCGGTCGCGGCGCGGGCCGCGGCGACGATGGCATCGAACACCGGCTCCGGTGGCGTATCCAACAGGTGCAGTCGTTCGATTTCGAGCAGTCGTTCGGCTTCGTCCATGGCGCTTTTCAGGGCTGGGTGGCGAGGGCGGTTGCGGCGGCTGGCTGGCGCTACGCTAGTGCGCGCGCCGTTATGTATCGCCACGGCGGGGTGATGCCGATGTGAGGTGGGCGCGCCGGCTCAGTGCTGTTGGAGCGATGCCTGCAAGGCGGTGGCCAGTGCAGCGTCTCCGGATACCAGGTCCTGCCAGCGCAGTGTGATGCCCTTGCGCCGCCCCTTCTCAACCAGCTTGAGTCCCTCAGGGGCCACGGTGAGAGTGTAGGGTTGGCCGTCGATGTGCAGTTCGCGGCGCAGTGGCTTGTCGAGCGGGGTCATTATCGTTTCCTCGCTGGGGCGGAAGCGCGACGTGGCTGGATCGATACGTGACGATGATCACGGATGTGCCAACGCCAGGGGAAATCAACAGCGCGGGTGATGCCGATGCGGGGCCCGACCACTGGATCCTCCGGCGGCGGCACGCCATCGCTGGCGATGACAATGCCGTGGTTGCCGGTCACCAGATCAGCGCCGTCGAAACTGCGGTCCAGCCCGAAGGCCTGCGAGAGCTTGCCGGGGCCGCTGGCCAGATCGTGATCCCGGCGCGCGGCGGGGCGCAGTTCGCGCATGCGCTCCAGGCCCACCAGCGGCTCGATGGCCCGCAGCAGCACCGCCACGCCTTCACCCACTTCGCCGCAGACAACGTTGCTGCCCCAGTGCATGCCGTAAGTGAAGTAGACATACAGGTGGCCGGCCTCGCCGAACATGCTGGCCGTGCGCGGGGTCTGCCCGCGATAGGAGTGTGCGGCCGGATCGACACTGCCCGCGTAGGCTTCGACTTCAACGATGCGACCGGCCCGGCCATCGTCACGGACGAGGAGTTTGTTGAGCAGCTCGGGCGCAACCTCGACGGGCGGGCGCCGATAGAAGCTGCGGGGGAGGATCTGAAGAGCGGCGGGCAACCAATCCGGCACGGTAGAGGCAGGCTCGGGAAAACGGTGATGGCACTGTGGCACCAGACAGGTGAAACGGGCGCAGACGCAGTGTCATTCCTGCGCAGGCGGAACGGCCAGTGCCGCGCGGCGGGAGGCATAGACCTCGGGTGTCTGCGGCTTGATGAACAGTGCCACCAGTTCCGGATACTCGCGCTTCACGGCTGATTCGATGCGGGTGATGCACGCCTCGATCTGCGGTGTCTTCCGGTCATCCTCGAACTCGGCGCTGAGCATGGCCACGACCTGTTCGGGGCCCATCTGCATGGTGGTCACGCCATTTGCGCGGCGCAGGTCCGGATCGGTTTCCGCCACGGCCATGATCCGCTCGGCCACGGCCGGGTGGGCCGGCTCACCCACCAGCAGTCCCTTGGTTTCGCGTGCGAGAAGAAAGGCGGTGGCGGCAAGCACGCCAGCGATGCACAGCGACGCCACACCATCAAGCACCGGCATGTCCAGGACCTGGGCAGCCGCGAGCCCGATCAGCGCGAAACCCAGGCCCAGCAGGGCCGCGCTATCCTCCAGCAGCACGGTGAAGGTGGACGGGTCCTTGCTGCGACGGAAGGCTTCGAAGTAGCCCAGTTTGCCCTTGGTACGCCGGAACTCCCGTAGCGCGATCCACCATGAAGCCCCCTCGAACAGGATGGAGATGCCCAGCACGCTGTAGCTCAACGCGTGGTTGGTGGCCGGCTCCGGCCGGCGGATGTGCTGGATGCCCTCGTAGGCCGAAACACCGGCGCCGGCGGCGAACACCAGCAGGGCGACGATGAAGCTCCAGAAGTACAGCTCGCGGCCGTAGCCGAACGGATGCACGGGGTCTGGCGCCTTGCCGGCGCGGCGCAGGCCGTACAAGAGCAGGAGTTCATTCAATGTGTCGACCAGCGAATGCACGCCCTCACTGAGCATGGCCGAGCTGCCGGAGATGCCGGCAGCGATGAACTTGGCGATGGCGATGGCCAGGTTGCCCGCGAGGGCGGCGTAGATGACCAGACGGGAACCGGTGGGAGCGGACATTTCGGCGGCGGGGTGAGGCGGATTCCTGATCTTCCTGATCAGCGCGTGCCTACTGTGTGCACGGTGCGATCAGCGCCCCTTGGGATTGAGGTACAAACGCGCCCCATCCGATTCACGGTAGCCCGTCCAGCGCCCACCGCCTGACGCGCGGAAGCGCCCGAACACGGTGTTGCTGGTGTCGGTGAGCAGCAGCTGATTGCCCGACAGTACCCAACGGTTGGCCGAGAAGAAGCCATCCGGGCAGCCGGCGGGCACGTAGGCACTGTAGCCGCCGAACCACTCGATGTTCTTCAGCTCGATGGAGCAGGTGTTGCCGTTCTCCTGGCCCAGCGTCCAGCTGCCGAACAGATCGCTGTCGCGCACATCGCGGCCGCCACGGTGGCGGTCGTGGCCCCAGTCGTCGTTGTCGTCGTGGAAACCGAAGCCCACGTCGATCTCTTTGCTTTCGCTGCGTGACTCGGACTGCGAGCTGCCGCTGGTGATGGTCTGGGTGGTCACCGCGCCACTGCTCTGGGTCTGGGTGCTGCTGGATTGCGTGGTCTGGTCGGTGTGGGTGGTCTGTTCGCCGAAGCCGAACGAGGCGTCCTGGGCAAGGGCGGGCAGGGCCAGGAAGTACAGCGCCGGCAGGCAGCTACGGGCAAGCAGGGCAGCCATCGCAGGATCCTCGGAAGGGGAGCCGCGCGAGTATCGAGCCGGTGGGGTGGGAGACGGTGTGAGGGCGCGCCCTGAGGCAAGCCAGCCAGGAACAGGTGCTGTCCGCCGAAGGGTAGTGCCGGCCGCTGGCCGGCTCCCCTTTGACGCCCAGAGTCCGAAGGAATGCCGGCCAGCGGCCGGGCACTTCCCGCAGCCAGGCATGGCCTGGCGCTACGGGTCGGGTTTCACCCTCACCACCCGTTTCCGGTACTCGTACACGTTGTCACCGCGGATGCGCTTCTCTTCGGTGCCGGTGACCCGGCCCACCTGCTGGTCTGAACCGGTCACGGGCTGTGCCTCGATTTCGGTCTCGTGCTCGAAGGAATGCGATTTGTCGGTGTTGCGGTAATAGCGGTACAGCGCCCAGTACAGCGCGGTTGCGCCGGCTGGACCTGCCGCCAACAGCCAGAGGCCACTGTCGTCGCTCATGTCGATGCTACCAGGAAGGCAATTGCGAGGGCTTCAATGACGGTGCCGGTGGCCAGTGCCGCCAGCAGCATCTTCCATTGCTGCACGGGCACGCTGCCCATGGTTTCGCCGGTACGGCCGTTCACCGCGATGTAGTGCAGCATGCCGCCGTTCTTTCCGGGCTGGTGGTAGGAGTACAACCACACCGGCAGGTACATCGACACCCAGCGGGTGCCATGCACCTCCAGCTGTTCCTGCTCCCAGCGCACGCCACGGTTGTAGCGCTTCACCGAACCTTCCACCTGCGCGCGGGCAATCGACAGTAGCTGGTCTTCCAGCCGCGGCCGCAGCTTTTCCACATCCAGGTTGCGCTTCTCCGAAGTGAAGCCGGCCAGATAGGACGCGTTCCACTTCACCGCGTTCTTGGTGTCGAACGGCAGGATGGTGTTGATGATGTTGTTGGTGTTGGCGCGGGTGTCCAGATTGCCGCGCTCGGCCGAGGATTCCAGCGGCAGGTCATCAACGGTGAAATCGACCTGGCGTTCGACCTGGTAGACATCGGCGTCGTAGAGGGTGCGCTTGTTCTTCTCGCTGCCCACCGTGTACTCGCGCGTCTTGATCTCGCCCTTGCCGGCCACGGCCGCGCTGACATTGCTGTCGACGATCATGTAGGGGAGGAACACGCCCACCACGTTTTCCGGGGTGAACTGGTCCTTGAACGCTTTCAGCGCGAACATCCGGCGCTTGTCGACGAACTGGCGGATGCGCGCGACCGCGTCGTCCTTCTTGATATGGAAGGGCAGCACTGCATCAGGTACCGCGCCATTGCTGATCTGTTCATTGACGCCGAATACGTGGCGACACCAGTGGCAGCGCGCCGTCATCGTGCTTTCGGTATTGACCGTGACTTCGGCGCCGCAGCCGGTGCACTTGAACGTCATCAACGCCGAGGTGTCGGCATCGATGTCGCGTGCGCCGGACGCGATGACGGTGCCGCGCAGCTGGTCGATGGCTTCGCCCAGCCCGAATTCCTCCTCGACCCGCGCGCCATGCCATTCGTGACGGCAGTACAGGCAGACGAGGATGTCGGTGCCGGCCTTGGGCCGGATGTCGGTGGCGCCGCACTTCGGGCAGCGGTTGAGGCCGTCCTTCAGCTCGCTGGCCGAGGTATCGATGGCCACGGGATCGGGCGCTTCCACTTCATCGCGGATCGCCTGCGGCAGCTTCGAGGTGTCCAGCGGGAAGCTGCCGGGCAGGGGAGGGACGTCCTGCGGCGAACCGGGCCCATCCAACGACGCCGCCGGCAAGGGCGGCGGCGTCGCGGGCGCGGATCCGGGCAGCGGCGGTGGGCCGTTTCGGGGATCGGACATGTCGGTTGTGCGTCCTGCTGTTACAGGCCCAGTGCCTTGGCCTTGAGCGCGTCGTAATCGCTCTGGGTGATCAAGCCCAGGTCCAGCATTTCCTTGGCCTTCTTCAGCTTGGCGACCGGATCGTCGGCAGCCGGGGTGACCGGCTGCTGCATGCCGCCGACACCGAACATGCCCGAGGCCATGCCGACACCGACCAGGCCCGCCGCACCGCCGTTCTCGCCGGCCGACTGGATGCCCTGGGCGACGCTGGCCTGCAGGTTGGAATTGCCGCGCGAACCGGACAGCGCATCGGCGCGCTGCACGGTCTTCAGCAGTTCGCGGGTGTTGGCGTCGTACTCGATCGAGACGATGGCGGTCTTGACGATGGCCAGGCCGCGGTCGGACTTCCACTGGTAACCCTGCTCGACGGCGGCCGACAGGCTCTGCGCGAAGCCCAGCGAGTCCTGCTGCAGCTTGGTGATGCGGTTGCCCTTGCCCGGATCGTTGGTATACAGGCTGAAGGCCGGGGCCAGCGAACCGACCACTTCATTGAACAGCTGGCTGGCAGCGGCGTTGTCCAGATCGGTGAAGTCGAACACCTGGCCCGGCCGCAGGTAGCTGGCCGGTACGAAGTTCTTCACGAACAGGATCGGGTCGACGATCTTCAGCGTGTACGAGCCGCGGGTGATCGCACCGACCTGGGTATTGAGGAAACCGTCGTCCCAGTAGATTTCCGACTGGGTGCCGAAGCGGTTGTCCGGCAGTTCCTTCAGCGAGACGAAGTAGGCCGCCTGCTGCGCGCCCGGCTGGCCGCCGAACTTGAAGCGTTCCCAGCTCTGCTTGATGAAGGTGCTGACCAGGCCGTCGCCGGCGAAGATCGACTGCGAGTTCAGGTCGTCCGAACGCCATTCGTAGCCACCCGGTTCGGCGACGAATGCGGTGATCGCGCCGTCCTGGAACAGCAGCAGGCCGTAGCCTTCCGGCACGATGATCTTCGAGCCGTTGGTGATGATGTTGGACGAGCCGCTGGTGTTGGAGCCGCGGCCGGCATTGGTGCCCTGCGGCACCGCCGCGAACAGGGCGGCCGTGGACGGCAGGCCCGCCGGCACGGTGTAGAAGTCCTTCCACTGGTCGGCCAGCACACCGCCAACCGCACCCTTCACCGCCTGTACCAGACCCATGTCCAACTCCCTGTGATTCGAGGGCAGGCACCATGCCTGCCGAGCTGGACTGAATATAGCAGCGGGCAGGGACCGCTGTGGTGCCGGAAGATGAATCCGGGCCATGCCGATGCACGGCGCAGCGCCGTGCCTGGCGCTGTTGCTACAACATGTACGGAATCTTGAACGCCAACGTGAAGTCCGGCGCATCCGGGGTCAGCCCGATGCCCAGCAGCGTCACCAGCGTGGTGTGCTGGTTCAACGCATAAGTCACGCCCAGGTTCAGGGACGCCGCATTGGCATCACTGCCGATCACCTTCATCCACTTGCCGCCCTCGAAGCGGGTGGAGGCGCGGGCGCTGATGCGGTCACTGAAGGACAGGCTCAGGCTGGTCCGCTCGTTGAACGCAAAGGCCACGCCTGCGCCGAAGTACACCGAGCCACCCAGCTTCACGTCGCCCGGATTGACCGTGTCCGGATTGCTGTCGATGTCGTTGAATCCGCGCGGGATGGAGTGCACATAGCCGATATTGGCGAACAGGATGGCCGGGTCGGCGGTCTTTACCATCGACAGGCCGAGGTTGGCCTGCCATACGCCGTTGCCGGTGGGCTGCTCGCGCGGCACGGCGAAGCGGATGTAGTCATCGTCATCGCGCTCGATCACCTTCCAGTCCAGGCCGTAGGGTGCGCGCCCGGTGGGGGCGGTGACGCCGGCCGTGAGCACGGTCTCCGGGCGCCAGCCGCGTTCGCCGAACAGCCGGTAGTTCGCGCTCAGGCCAATGTCGCCCAGGCCGTTGCCGTTGGTCTGCTCCTGCGCGATGGCGGCTGCTGCACCGCCGGCGCCGCCTTTCTGGTACACGGTGCGCCGCGCCAGGTAGGGCACATCCAGGTTGAGCGTCAGGTTCGGGCTGACGCCCCAGCGGGCAGCCACGTTGTAGGTCAGTGAGTCGGACTCCACGTTCTCGATGGCGATATTGCCGAGGAAGATCGCGTCCAACGCGAGGAAGCCGTTGAGGGTGAGCTGCTTGCGGTCGTAGCGTGCGTAGGTGAGGCTGTTCTCGATGGTGAAGCGGCGCGAGAACAGGGCCGATTGCTGCTGCTTCACATCGTCCACGCTGCGCCGCGACTCCTGCCTGGCCTGTTGTGCTTCTGCGGCGGTACTGGCGTAACCCTCGCTGCTCGGTGGAACCGCGGCGGCCGCTGCCTGCGCCAATGGCGCGGCCGGTGGGGTCGAGGCTGGGCCAACCCGCCCGCCCAGGCGCGCCTGCATGGCCTGCACCTGCATGTCCAGCTCGCGCAACCGCCGCACTTCCTGTGCGTAGTTGGCCTTCAGCTGTTCCAGCTGGTTGGCCAGGGCCTGCACGTCGGCGCCATCATCCGGCGTCGTCGGTGCGGCAAGGGCGGTGCCCGCCAGCGCCGCCAGCGCCAACGGGGTGATCCTCATCAGGGTGTGCATGATCGTGTCCTGCGTTGTGGAGCGTTTCCCCCAATGCCAGGCCTTGCTACTGGCCCGGCCCCATGCCGCGGTTCAACGCAATCGCCTGGGCCACGTTCTGGCTCAATGGCAGGTTGCCGCCCACGGCGTTGCGCACCAGCTCCAGCTGCAACTGGTTGCTGGCGATCTGGCCGTCACCGGCGAGGGCGATGCCCTGGCCGACGCTGCCATTGCGGATCCACTGCTGCACCAGCCCCTGGCCATCCACCTGCAGCAGCAGGCGTGCCTGGTTGCCTTCCAGCACCGCCGTCGCGCTGGCGCCGCCCTGCTGCGCACTGACATTGCCTGCGCCATCAGAAAGAGCCGCCGGCACGTCACCCTCGCGAACCGTCAGCGTGGTGACGTTGCGCGCGAGATTGCCATCGCCGGCCACCTGCACGCTTTGCACCAGGCCGCTGGCGTTGGCCAGGCCGCTGCTGTCGATGCTGCGTCCGTGGGTATCGGGCAGCGGCGCATCGGCTGCCGTGACATGCACGCTGGGCTGGAAGCTGAGTTTCGGCGCGCCACCGCCACGGAAGTCCATGCCCAGGGTCAGGCCGCCCTGCAGGGTCGTGCCGTTGCTGGCCTGCCACTGCGACACCATGGTGACCCCGAACCAGGCGACGTTGTTGCCGCCCACGGTGTAGCGCCCCCGCATCAGGCTCAGCTCCGGATCGGGGATTTCCGTGAGGCCACGCCCGGTCCTGCCGTCGGCGGCCTGCAGGGGCAGGGCAGGGGCCATCAGCAGCAGAACCATCCATACGTGTTGGCGGAACATGGTCATACCTCCTCAGAACAGGTCGGCGTGGCTGAAGCCGAAGTCGACCAGTTCGGCATCGGTGATCGGCCCTTGCCGCGCGAAGAGCGCGCGGGCACTGGGCCGTTCGCTGGGTTGCAGAAGAGCGGTGTTGCGATCGAAGTCGCTGCCGATCACCACGAAGACCGCGCGCGATGGCCAGGCGGCCAGGAACTCTGGCAGCGCCAGGCTGCGGTTGCCGAGGATCGGGTCAGCCACTTCCACGATGCCGTTGCGCACCTGCTTGAGCACCACGAAATGGCGGAAACCGCGCACGTCCATCAGCACCAGTCCCGGCACGCGAAGGGTGCGCAGTCGTGTTTCATCGATGCGGTAGCCCCGGCCACGCATGCCCAGCGATTCCACGTAGCGCTTGATGTCGAGCAGGGAGAAGCCGCGTTCGGCCACCAGCGCTGGATCGGAAACCCCCATCATCCCTTCAATCACCGTCGCCTCGTCGGTCTGCAGGTGGTAGGCGTGGCGAAGGATGGTCGCCAGCGCCGCAGCCCCGCAGCTGTAGTCGGTGTGCTGGCGTACCACGTTGCGGTAGCGCCGCTCCTGCATGCTCTCCACCTTCTGCTGCAGCAGCGCTCCATTGGGCAGTACGCCACTGAAGCGCACGTCGCCCGCCCACGCAGGAACAGTGGCCAGCAGCAACAGGCAGGCCAGCAGGCACATCGAAAGACGGCAACGGATCATCACGGTCTCCGGCAGCAGGGGGGAGCCCCTGCCCCAAGGGGGAGGAGGGACAGGGGCTCCCGGGAACCCGGCCATTGGCGGACGGCCGGGGTGTTGCGCTTACTCGCCGCTGCCACCACCGCCGCCGGTGCTGGGCTGGGCGACTGCCAGGGCCAGGCTGTTGGCCTGCAGGTTGCCGGTGCCTGCAGCCACGTTCACGCCGATGTTGCCGGAGGCGCCGGAGAAGGCGCTGCCGGACAATGCCGAGGTGTTGGTGGCGTTGACGTTCACCCAGCGCGTGGTGCTGACCGTGCCGCTGAGGCTGGCATACAGGTCGGCCACGCCCAGTTCGACGAACTGGCTGGTGCCACTCTCACGCGTATCGAAGCCCAGGCCGCCCACCCCCGGCCGGTTGGGGTTCATCGTGGCGTTCTGGATCTGGTTGTCCAGGTCGATGTGGCCGGTGCTGTTGCCACCAGGGTGTGGCAGCTCGCCACTCCACGTATCCAGGTAGTAGTTGGCCATCTGGTAGGCGTTGCCGGTACCGCGGTAGGTGCCCGCGCCATAGGCCAGGGTCAGGCCGCTGACGCCGCCATGCATGCCGACCTGCACGGTATCGGTGTAGGACTGCACGAAGCCGGCGTTGCTGACCGTGTTGCCAGTGGAGACCTGGTTGGAGCTGATGCTCGACTGGGCCACCGCGGTGGTCGCGACCGAGGCCGCGAGCGCGTTCTTCTGCTCGTTGTTGTTGCCCGAGGCGATGTTCACGCCGATGTTGCCGGACGCGCCGCCGAAAGCGTTGCCGCCAAGACCTGCGGCGTTGGTGACGCCGGAGTTCATGGTGGCGTTGCCGAAGCCGGCCTGGTTGACGAACACCTCGGCGTCAGCCATGCCGAAGCTGAAGGACGCATCGGCAGCGGACAACGACGCGGCATTGTCCTGGGCATTGTTGTCGCCGGAGACCACATTGAAGCCGAGATTGCCCGATGCGCCGGCACCCACGCTGTCACCGATGGACGCACTGTTGGTGACCAGGCTGTTGCTGGTGGCGTTGTTGCTGATCGACTGGCGGTTGTCGATCACGGCAATGGCCGCCGAGTCGAGGTCGATGTCGCCGGTGATGTTCGGATCGCCGGAGAAATTGATGTCGGTGCTCAGCCGCAGGTCCTTCTCCAGGTTCACGTCGACGCCGTGGTTGTTCTTCTCCTTGCGTTCGTCGGCCTGGATGTTGCTGTGCTTCTGCACATTGACGTTGACGGTGCGGTTGCGCACGTCGTTGTCGGTGTGGTTGTGCGTATCGTTGCGGGTTTCGCTGACGGTGTGGTTGTGGTTGATGTTCGCGTTGGCGTTCTGGTTGTCCCAGCCATTGGCCGCAGCGGCGGTCGAGGCAGTGGCAATCGCCATGGCGAGCATGGTCTGTTTGACGGTCGCTTTCATGGTGCCCTCTCTCTCATCAGGTGGTGCATCGGTTGGGTGGTTGTCACGGGCGGTCCTGCACGACCAGGCCCAGTACGTTGGCCGTATCGTTGCCGTTGCCCGCGATCTGATTGAGTTGCAGGACCCCGTCGAATCCCCGCAGCGCGGTGCTGGCTACACCGGCGCTGCGGGTGCCCGTCGCGACGCCGCGACCGGTGTCGTCCCGCCCCCCTGCCAACGCGGAACCCTCGGCGGCCAAGGCCGTATCGTCGGTTTCGCGTATGCCCTGTCGGGCCAGCGTCGCGCTGACGACGTTGAGCGTCGTGTTGGCGATGCCGCTGGCCTGGTTGATGGATGCGATGCCACTGGCACCGGCCAGTGCATCACCGCCAATGTATGCAGTGGCCTGCAGCGGCCCGGACAGCACGCGGTTGCCCTGCTGCAGTTGCCGCGCATTGATCGCCACGTCGGCGCGATCGCCCTTGGCGATACCCCGCAGGTTGGCCTGCACGTTGAGGTCGCCGGCGGCCTGGTTCACGGCGATGGCGCCATTCGCCCCGGTCAGCGCGCGGCCGTCGATCCGGGCCACGTCGAGATAGGCGAGCATGCCGCTGTAGTCATCGGCCCGGGTCGCCGAGGGCGCGGCAGCGAGCAGCAGAAGCACGCCGTGCAGGGGCTTCATTTTCCACCTGCCGGGGCCGTGCCCTGCAGCGGGAACTGGGCCAGTGCGCCGCGCACGGTATCGGCGATACCGCGGGTGCTGCCGCCGACCGCACCGAGCGGCCCACTCATGGCGCCCCCCAGGCTGCTGCCGACCATGCCGTCGCCACTGCGGCCCAGCGTGCCGCCCAAGGCCTGCTGGGTGACCCGTTCAACGGTGGTTCCGCCCGGCGCCGCGATGGACGCGGCCTGGCCGGCGCCCATGCCGGCATAGTCCTCATCGCTCAACTCGTCCATGCCGGTCGTCGTGCCGCCGACCCCCAATGCGGCGGCGATCTCGCGCTGTGGCTTCGGGTCGGCTATCAGCGCCATGCCCGGTGGTGCCATGCGATAGGCCGGCCGCGCGGAGACGTCCCGCAACAGGACGATTTCGCCCGGTTGTGCCTTCACGCCCTGGCGGGCGCCCGATGCGGACGCGTCGGCGCCAACCGACAGCAGGGCTGTTGCCAGTGCTGCGGCCAGGCCGCGAATCAGGGTGGTGCCGTCCATGCCGATCTCCCGCGATGGGTGCGGCGGAACCACGCATCAACCGTGCCAACTTCGAAGTGTCCACCCGCCAACGCCGTGATCGTGCAGCACCTGACCGGGCTGCTGCCATGCTGTTACAGGCACGTCGCGGAATTGTTGGGATTTCGAAGCCCCAGGCACCGCAGGGCAAGGGCGGCGGGCGACTGTCGCATCGGTGTTACAGGTGGCGTCGCCGTCTGCAACGGTGCAGCTTCAGCCTCGAATTTCTTGACGCACTGCTCATTGCGCCGCCGTTTAGGGAAGCGCTAGGATCCGCCCAACAAAGGCCATCCCGGTGGCCGTAGAGGTCCCGGCGGGGGGCGGCACGCCGGTGATTGCCTGACAGTCCGCCGACGGTGTCCGGATGCTGGGGGAAGCATGGCAGCGGTCCCGGAGGCTTCTACGTCGCGTTGCGTGCTCTGGTTTGGCGAGCCGTTGGCGAACGAGCGCAGTGCGCTGGCGGCAGCGGGCTGGTATGTGCGCAGCATCCATCCCGATCCCGCCATGGCGATTGGCCTGCGTGGGCGCGATCGTTTGCTCGCCGTGCTCGATCTGCGCCATCTCGATGCGGTCGCGCTGCAGCTGCTGGCGCCGTGGATCGAGCAGCACCAGCATCTGCCCTGGTTGGCGGTACTGCCACCGGGTGCCGGACCCACATCGCCTGCTTGGCTGCCGTTGCTGCAGCGATGCTGCGCGCGCTTCACGCTGCCGTTCGGCCTGCAGGACCTGGTCTGCGCAATGCGCCAGCAGTTCGACGCGGATGATCCGCCTGTCGACGCAACCTGCGGTGGGCACGGACCGCACGCGCTGATTGGCGAAAGCGCCGCGTTGCATGCGGTGCGCACGGTGCTGCACAAGTTTGCGCCGGTGGAGCTGCCGGTGCTGGTCACAGGTGAAACCGGTACAGGCAAGGAACTGGCCGCACACGCGCTGCATGCGCTGTCGGGGCGTGCCGGCAAGCCTTTCATTGCAGTGAACTGCGGTGCGATTCCGGCCAACCTGGTGCAGTCGGAGCTGTTCGGCCACGAACGTGGCTCGTTCACCGGTGCCGACAAGCGGCAGATCGGCGTGTTCGAATCGGCCCACGGCGGAACGGTGTTTCTTGATGAGGTGGGCGATCTGCCGGCAGAGGCACAGACCAGTCTTCTGCGTGTGTTGCAGGAAGGAACCTTCGAGCGCGTGGGCAGCAGCCAGCCGCTGCGCGCAGACGTGCGTGTGCTTGCCGCGACCCACGTCGAACTGGAACACGCGGTGGCGCAGGGGCGGTTCCGCAGCGATCTCTACTACCGCCTGAATGTGCTGCGCCTGCTGATGCCGCCGCTGCGCGAGCGCGGTGCCGACGTGCAGCTGCTGGCCGAGCACTTCCTGCGCTGCTTCCGGTTGCGCCACGGCGTGCGTGCACGCGGCTTTGCACCGGCCGCAGTACAGGCCATGCGGCGCTTCGACTGGCCCGGCAACGTACGCGAACTGCTGAACCGTGTGCAGCGTGCAGCGATCATGGCCGAAGGCGAGCTGATCAGTGAGCGTGACCTGGAGCTGGGCGCATCGGCGGCGGTCCTGCCGGCGGCGATGCTGCACGATGCACGGGGGCAGGCCGAGCGCGATGTGCTGCTGCAGACCCTGCGCCAGACCGGCTACAACGTCTCCGAGTGTGCGCGGCAGATGCAGATATCGCGGGTGACGGTGTATCGCCTGTGCCGCAAGCACCGGCTGGAGCTGCCTGCGCAGCGCTGATCAGCCGGCCGCGAGGTGCTTGAACAGGCGCAACGGCTTGCCCGCGACGCGCTCGATCACGCCCTTGGCTTCCAGGTCCAGCTGCACGGCCTTCAACCACCAGCCGGCGGTGGCACCTGCCGGGAACAGGGTGGCGGGCAGATGTGGCAGCAGTGCCTGTTTTGCCTGCGCAACGGTCAGGCCGGGCGGTTGCGCAGGCAGGGCCCGCAGCAAGGCATGGCGCATGGCGAGATACTTGGCGCGATCCACGCGCTGGATGTGCCCGGGCGTGGTGATGCTCTCGATCTCGATCCGCTCGGGCTCAGACATGGGTATCTCCCGCGACTTCGATGCGCGGGCTGCGGAAGCCCATGGCGATCCACGCCTTCATCAGGCGGGCGTAGAACCGCAGCGAGTGGGTCTTCAGGTTCGGCACATCGTCCGGAAGGACAGACGGGTCAGGAAGATCACTGACCATCGTCCGCATCTCCACGGCGGGTCTTGCCGACGCCGGCCACAACAGGCCATACAGGCTCAGCCAATGGCCGCCGCTGAACTCCAGGAAGAGTGGTGTGTTGCAGCATCCCGCCACGACGCGGCGGCTGCCGCCCGTGCTGGACAACCGCAACGCGCGCAGCATGGCATGTCCGGCATCGATGCTGACGCGATCCTTGCGGTGCATTACGAAGAGCGTCTGGCCGTGCGGGCCCAGGACGTCCGGTGCTCGGGGCATCGACTGCAGCATGGCGCCGGCCTTGCGACAGCTGTCGCAGCAGCATTCGACGGTGGCAATGGGTTGGCCCGTGGCGGTCAGGCGCACCTGGCCGCAGGCGCAGGCAAGGGACTGGTGTGAGGCCATCTGCGTTTTCTCCTGGGGTTTCATCCTCTCGACGAACCGGGGCGCCGAAAATCGACAACATCTGCCTTCAAGGGCGCATCATCCGAAAGCGGATTCGATACAGGTCCAACCCTGCACCGTCCGCGCGCCGCGCCGAATAGGTCAAGGTGTCGGGTTGCGAGCCATCCAGCATCGCGCCGTAGCTGTCGCCGGAGGCCTCGTTCAAGGGGGAGGGCAATGCAAGGCCCGCGTCATAACGGCCTCCACGCTCGTAGGCGATGAACTGGCGTACCGGTGCACTGCCGAAGTCCAGAGCGCGGGCAAACACCAGCGTCCGGCCGTCGCCCAGGAAGGTGGCATCGAACTCCTGCGCTGCGGTATTGAGGTCTCCCGGCAGCGGCCGTGCCGGCTGCGCAATGCCACGGACCATCGCTGCGACGTAGAGGTCATGGCCACCCGCACCGCCTGCGCGATCGCTGGAGAACAGCAGCGTGGCTGCGTCGGGCGAGAGCATCGGCGCGAATTCATCGGCCGCGCTGTTCACTGCCGGGCCAAGATTGACCGGCTCCCCGAATCGACCGTCGCTCCCCATGCTGACCCGGTACAGATCGTCGCCGCCCTGGCCGCCTGCGCGATCCGAACAGAAATACACCACGCGGCCATCGGCGGAAAAAGCGGGATCGAAGTCGCGCCCCGGCGAGTTGAACGGCACCGGCATCGCTGGCCGCCAGCGCTGACCATCGTTGCGGGAGATCCAGATGTCATACCCGCCTGGACCGCCGGGCCGGTTGCGGCTGAACCACAGTGCGGTTCTACCGTCCGGGCTCAAGGTCAGTCGAATCTCGTCGTATTGCGTGGATGCAACGCCCGGGGCGAAGCGCTCGGCGGGTCCGACGATCCGCAGCACTCTGGATGGAGACGCGGGAGACGACGCAGCAACCAGCAGCATCACGGCCAGCAGCGCCTTCATGCCTGTCGCTCGAAATCGCTGACCCAGTTGGTTTCCCAACTGCGTCCACCATCGGTCGAGGCCGCCTGTTCCCAGCGCGCCGAACGCGGGGTGATGCGTGACCAGATCACCCGTGTCTGGATTGTTCGACCGTCGTGCTGGTCTTCGCCGAAGAAGCGGCCGACACCGGCCTGGAAACCTCCGCGCAGTGGCGCGCCGATCCGGGTTGGCTCCCGGCCATCCAGCCACCAGCTCAGCCAGTGCCGCTCCGCCGCATTCCAGGCGCGGATGCCCATGCCGCGCAGCGGCGCTCCAGGCATGTCCATCAGGTTGTCACCCACGTTGCCGAATCCTCCCAGGACCGGCCAGTTGTGCAGGGTGCCGGTGAACGCGTCCCATGCATCGCTGCCTGCCATCCGAGCGCGCAGGCGACGATGGCGCACGTTCCAATGGCCCACCAGGAAATCAAAATCGCCCGGTGCATCCGGCAGCTTCGGAAGCGGAGAGGGGACCGCAGCAGTGCGGCGGAACCAGTTGCGCCAGTTCACTTCCCAGTGCGCACCGGCATCGTCGGAGAACGCCTGTTCCCACCACGGCTCCTCGCCGTGGATGTCATGCCAACGGAACCAGACCTCGATGGGGCGCCCGTCGATCCGGTCGGTGCCGCGGAAGCTGCCGGCATCGCCCTTGAAAGCGCCGCGCACAGGGGCTTCGATATGGGCAGGGTTGCGGCCATCGATCCACCAGATCGACCACGTGGAAGACACCGGATCGAATGCGCGCACGCCCAGGCCCCTGTAGGCGCCCGAAGGCAGCGCCATGACGTTGTCATCGATGGTGCCGAGTCCGCCCAGGGTGAGCCAGACCGCGCTGGAACCGGTGAAGGACTCCCAGCGGGTATCGCCGACCAGGCGCTCCTTCAGGCGTCGGTGCCGGACCTGCCAGTTGCCCTGCAACCATTGCCAGTCTTCGCTGTGGCTGGGCAGGGCCCACCCGGGAGGCAGCGCCGTAGATGCCGCCGCGGCGGCCAGGCTGGCCAGGAACTGCCGTCGATCCATGTGCGTGATCCCCTGTCGAAGGTGCCTCCATCGTTGCGCGTACCAGGGGGATTGACCACGCAGATATCGGGGCTCAGGCTAAGTCACACTTATGGTCACCCAACGCCAGCTGCCATCGCTTGCCGCCATCCGTGCCTTCGAGGCGGCGGCGCGGCTGGGCAGCTTCGCGCGTGCCGCCGAAGAGCTCGACACCAGTGCGGCATCGGTGAGCTACCACGTGCGGCGGCTGGAGGCCCAGACCGGGATCTGCCTGTTCCTGCGCCACGCACAGCACGTGGAACTGACGGTGGCGGGTGCCAGCGTCGCCCAGGAGGCGACCCGGGCATTCGATGCACTGCGCGCCAGCTTCATGCGCGCCGCTGACAGGGATGCGGCGCGACTGCGCCTGTCCGTGCTGCCGACGCTGGGCACCAGTTGGCTGACGCCGCGGCTGGGCATGTTCCGCGCCCGCCACCGGCAGTTCGTGCTGGAACTGGACCTGTCGGCAGCGCCGCAGGATCTGGCCGCCGGTCACTTCGATGCCGCCATCCGCAATGGCCAGGGCGAATGGCCGGGTCTTCAGGCAACTCCCTTGTTTCCCAGCGTGTTCACACCGTTGTGTGCGCCGGCGCTGCTGCACGAGGCGCGTGGGCTGGGCAGCAGCGCGCTGGAGATTCCCCTGCTCGGGCGGCCGGACTGGTGGGCCCTGTGGTTTGCCGCGCACGGGCACATTCCACCGCCGGCACCGGAGAGTTTCGTCGCGCCCTTTGCCGTCGAGCATCTGGATGTCGGCGCCGCGATCGCCGGGCAAGGCATCGCCATTGGTTCGCCGATCCTTTTCCAGGCCGAGCTGGACAGCGGGCGGCTGGTGCAGGCGCATCCGGGTGTCGCCAGCGACGGTCGCAGTTTCTGGTTCGTGGCACCCACGGCGCGAAATGGCAGTGCCAAGGTCATTGCATTGCGTGACTGGCTGGTCGAGCAGGCCGCTGAGGCGCGGCACGCGGCACGCCACTACCTGGCCCAGGCGGTGGTGCCATGAACCAGAGCCCCGAACTGCTGCGGCGCCTGCTGCGTGCAAAGGACCGGATGGACCGCTCCAGCCATGAGGAATGGCCGGTCGCGCGCCTGGCCGAGGTCAGTGCGGTGTCGCCGGCGCACTTCGCCCGCTCGTTCAAGCAGGCCTTCGGGCTGCCACCGCACCGCTATCTCCTCAGCCGGCGCATCGAACGGGCCGTGGCGATGTTGCGTGACACCGAGTTGCCGGTCACCGAAATCGCCGCGCAGACCGGGTGGAACAGTCTGGGTACCTTCGGCCGCATCTTCCGTGACATCACCGGTGACAGCCCGGGCAATGTGCGTGAGCGTGAGCGTGCGGGCCAGGCGGCGTCGGCCAGCGTGCCGGAATGCCATGCACGCGCCGCGCAGCGCCCGGACCTGAAGATCGCAGTTTTGGAGAAGCACCGCCGCGAGGCGGTTGCTAACGTGGACCCTACATGAGGGAGGTCCCATGACGAACACTGTGAACACGGTCGGCCTATATGTGCGCGACCAGGATGAGGCGCTGGCGTTTTACGTCGGCAAGCTCGGCTTCGAAGTGCATACCGACGTACGCAATGGCAGCTACCGATGGCTGACGGTACGCAGTCCGGGCCAGGATGGTTTCCAGCTGGGCCTGTTCGTGCCAGGCCCGCCCACCCACGACGCCGCTACCGCGCTTTTGCTGCAGCAGCTGGTCGCCAAAGGCGCAATGCCGCCGCTGGTACTGGCTGTGGATGACTGCCAGGCGCGCTACGCGCAATGGCTGGCACAGGGCGTGGAATTCACCCAGGAGCCGATCGAGCGCTATGGCGCCATCGACGCCGGTTTCCGTGACCCATCAGGCAATGGCTGGAAGATGATCGAAGCCCGTTCCGAAGCGAGGCGCCGGCAATGAGCCGCGGTGGCTGGGCACGGCCCGTGCATCGTTGGACCTCGATCGTGTTCACCCTGGCGGTGATCGCCAACTTCGCCGTTCGCGGGCTGGGGCAGGGCGAACCTGCAGCGTGGATCACCTATTCGCCGCTGCCGCCGCTGTTCCTGCAACTGTTCACCGGCCTGTACCTGTTCGCGCTGCACTACGCCGGAAAGCGCCGCAGCGCCGCACTGGGCACTGCGGGCTGAGCAGAGTCAGGCGACGGCGTCCACCGCGTAGGCGGCAAGCAGGCCCGGCAGCTGGTCCATGCGCTGGAAAATCACCTTTGCACCGACTGCGCGCAGGGCTTCGGGCGTACTGTGGTGCGGGCCACCCTCACTGAAGCCGAACACGGTGGCGCCTGCGGCAACGCCCGCAGTGGCGCCGGTGACGGTGTCCTCGATCACTGCACAGCGCGTCGGGTCGACGCCCAGCGCTGCAGCTGCAGCCAGGTACACGTCCGGGTGCGGCTTGGTGCGCGGCATGTCCTGGCCACTGAACACATGGGCACCGAAGGCATCAAGGATGCCGACCTTGCCCAGCTGCAGCTTCACCTTGTGCAGGTCGGCACCGGAAGCGCAGGCGATCCGCCCGCCGGTGGCCGCAGCGATCGCACGCACGGCCTCGGGTGCCCCCTGGATCGCTTCAAGGTCACGTTCCAGTGCCTGGTTGCGCTGCTGGCGGAACTCCTCCAGCCATTCCTCGGTGAATGGCTTGCCGGTGCGCTCTGCGATCAGCCCTGCCAGATGGGCCACGGACTGGCCGAGGAAGACTTTACCCGCCTGCGCCGGGGTCAGCGGCCAGCCGCGTGCGGTCAGCATTTCCGAGAGAACGCGGGCGACCAGCGGCTCGGAATCGACGAGTACGCCGTCGCAGTCGAACAGCACGGCATCAAACGGGAAACGGGACATCTACAGCTCCAGGGGGCAATGCGGTGGTGCAATTGCCCGCCATTTTCCCACAGCCGTTCTTGCGTGGCACCCGGACCGGGTGCCACCCATTCCCGGCAGGCCGGTCAGCCCAGATCACAGCCCGCCGGCTGCGGCCAGGTGCTGGCCGGCAGCATGTTCTTCAGCGAGGCCGGTGCGTTGATCGCTACGTAGCTCGCACCCAGCAGCTCCTCCAGATCGGCGATGGTCACCAGATAGCTGTCGAGGCTGCCCAGATTGGCTTCGTTGGGAATGATCCAGCTGATCGCCTTGGCGGTGCCGGTGTTCGGGTCACGGGTGATGATGGTCTTCCAGAAGAACTCCGGCGTCGGGATGCCGTGGCTGGAAAGGAAGTAGTCGTTGGAGGCGTCGCCGTAGACCACGCCACCATAGACATCCACCGGCGCGATGTCGCGGTAGCACTCGGCCACGTTCTCGGCCTTCACCCAGATGCCCTGGTTGAAGCTGGACACCTGCGGAACGATGTTGGTCATGTAGTTGGCGCGGCGGATGTAGGTCGCGTTGTAGTCCATGTGGTTGGACGTCACCAGATGGCCGCGGTCATAGCCAGACGTGATGCTGGCGTAGGATGCGGTGCTGGTCTGGCCGAGGCAGCCTGCCGGCAGGTCCGGATCCTTGTAGAAGCTGGACGGGCGCGCGGCCGAACCGGTGTCTGCGGTCAGGGTGTATTCGTAGCGGGTGGCGCTGTGGATGCTGCAGTCGTAGGTGAGCACGAAGCCGCCCTTGTTGAGGGTGACGACCTGGGCCTGGGCAGCGCCGGCGAAGGCACTGAGGACGAACGCGAAGAAGAAGCTTGCAAGGCGCATTGCGGTTCTCCAGCAGAAGTTCAGGGCGCAGCCGTCCGCCACGACCAGGCCGAGGCGAAGTCATGGGAGGGCGTTGCGGGGACGGGTGCTACGGATTGCGGTGGGACGTGGCCGCGATGACAGGCCCGTGGAGGCCTTGCGGTGTCGTAAGCGTCACAACCTGTCGTCTTTCGGTCAATGACGAAAAGGCGAAGCTGTGACAGTGCGCAAGCACTGGTGATGTGTCAGATCAGGCGGCGCGTGGGTGACACGCGCGAGTGCTAGGGCGTGGCGGCGCCTGTCGCCGCCAGGCTCAGGGCTGTGCCCGCAACAAGTAGTCGCCGCGGCGCGCTCCTGGTACCAGCGACCATCCGGGGGCCAGGCTCAGCGCCCATCCGTGACCCTGCAGGGGCAGTTTGCCCGAGGCAGGCGCCTGCACGAACACGGCCTTCCAGTCGTTCTGCAGCAACGCTCCATCGGTGACCGTCAATGTTCCCCATACGTCGCTCAGCTGCATCGTGGGATACACCGTGCCGATGCCAGGTAGCGGCTGCATGTTGCTGGGGTCGAACTGGATGCGCATGCTGCGAAGATCCAGCCGCAGTACCGGCCCGGTCACGAAGCGGGCCTGGTTGCGTTCAAGCTGTGCAAGGCGCTGCTGTTCGCGCTGCACTTCCGTTTCGCGCAGCGCAGGCCCGTCATAGCGTGCTGCCGTGGTCAACAGTGCAGCTTCGCCGGTGAGTGGAGTGCTGTGCATGCGCTCTGCCAGAAGTGAACCGAGATCGCGGGCGGGATGGCCAAGATTGCGATGCCAACCGGGCGCAACCTGGTCCAGCAGCAGGCCATAGGCCGGGCCGGTGGCGTAGGCGAAAGAGCGGACGAAGCTGCGATCAGCAACGTGCGCCCGGAGGTCATGCAGCGCCGCCTGGACGCGTGTCGCGGGTGACGGGTTGCCGACGACCACGCCGGTGTATTCAGCCAGGCCCTCGTTCAATTCCAGCGCGGCTTCGTCCTGCGCGGCCGCAGGGAACTGGTGGTGGCGTTCGGCGCGGAATGCAAGCGCATCCATCATCGCAGTGTGCTGCGCCACTGCATCGGTGGCCGCAAGCGCATCCGCCAGTGCGCGCCATTCCAGTTGCAGCCAGTAGCGTCCTTCAAGCGTGTCGAGGTGTTCGTTTCCGCCCTCGGTCGGCGCGATGATGGGCAACGCCGGTTGCAGGCGATGGAACATTTCGTGAGCCAGCAGGGTACTGCGCCGGGACGCGTCCTGCGGCAATGGCCAGAGCAGCTGCGTCCAGCGTGTGCCGGACCAGTCCACGGCGGTATTGGCGACGATCGCATCGGCCGGAAGCTGGCCTGCGAACACGTTACCGCTTGCCTTCAGCGCCCCCTGTACGTCTGCGTGCGAGGCGATGACCTGACGGCTCCCTGGATCAACCAGCATCATCGGCCCGCACAGGGAGTGCCCCCACAGTCGGCCCTGGTCTCCGTTGCAGAGTTGTTCTGCGTGCAGGAAGACCTCCCGGGCCGCCGCGACGGAGAGCTCCCGTTCGTTGGCCATCACGGTTGGTTGCGCACATAGCGCCAGTACAGCAAGCAGCAGGAAGCGTGATCCCATGACGTCCATTCATCCTTGAGACCGAGCTCTAATAGCATCGATCCCACGGGCCGGCAACGCAGCAAACGTCATGCTGCGTCGCAAGGTGCCACCCACCATTCGCACTGGTACGGTCCAACCCGTTGCACCACCACCGACGGGGAGAGACGACGATGCGCAAGGTATTGCTGCTGTTGATCCTGCTGACCGGCCTGGCGCCGACCGCCTGGGCCGCCACGGTCAAGACCACCCACCGCACCATTCCCGGCTGGGATGGAACGCCTCTCGGGGCCTTCGTCATCGAACCGCAGGACGCGGGCAGCGGGCGCTATCCGCTGCTGGTGATGCCCAGCAGCTGGGCGGTGCCCAGCGTGGAGTACGTGGGGGTGGCGCAGTCGCTGGCTCGGCGCGGCTATGTGGTGATCAGCTACAGCTCGCGTGGCTTCTGGGAATCCGGCGGCAGCATCGACATCGCCGGGCCGGCCACGGTGGAGGACGTCAGTGCACTGATTGACTGGGCGCTGGACAACACCCGCACCGACCCGTCACGAATCGGCGTATCGGGCATCTCCTATGGGGCCGGCACCAGCCTGCTGGCGGCCGCACGCGATCCGCGCATCAAGGCAGTGGCTGCACTGAGTGGATGGGCCGACCTGCAGGCCTCGCTGTACAGCAACGACACCCCCAGCGCACAGGGCATCGCGCTGTTGGTTGCCGCAGGCCTGGCCACCGGTCGCCCGGGACCGGAGCTGTCCACCATCAATCGCAATGTGCTGGTCGGCAACTACCAGGGCGCGGTGGACTCGCTGCTACCGGTGGCGGCGCAACGCAGTCCTGCGGCCAGCATCGATGAGATCAACGCCAACCAGCCAGCGGTGTTCCTGGCCAACGCCTTCAACGACAGCCTGTTCCCGCCGGGCCAGCTGGTCGATTTCTTCAACCGCCTGAAGGGCCCCAAGCAGCTGCAGTTGCGCCATGGCGATCACGCGCTCAACGAAGCCTTTGGCGCACTGGGTGTTCCCAACGAGGTCTACGATTCGGTGGGCGACTGGTTCGACCATTACCTGAAGGGGGTGGCCAATGGCATCGACCGGCAGCCTGCGGTGCAGCTGAAGTCACAGAAGGGCAGCTGGAGCACGTATGCGAACTGGCAGGCGACCAATGCCGGCGCCATCAGCTATGCGCTGACCGCACCCAAAGGGCTGCTGCTGCCCACCGGAGGCCTGGCCGAAAGTGGAAGCAGCACCGGCTGGAACTACCGTATCGGCAGCGGCCTGCTGACCGCTGCCAATTCTGGCGTGGCGATGGCCTCCGGCGCGCTGCAGATGATCAATCTGCCGCCGGGCGCCTATGTGCCGTTCGTGGGCCGCAACGCCGCAGGTGTGTGGCAGGGGCCGATCCAGTGGAGTGCGCAGCGCCTGGACGGCACGCCGGAAGTGCGCTTGACCGTCACGCCCAGCCGCGCCAACACCACGCTGTATGCCTACCTGTATGCCGAGGACGTGCTGGGCAATGGTCAGCTGATCAGCCACAAGCCTTACACGCTGCGCGGTGTCACGCCGGGGCAGGCGAAGACCATCGACCTGCGGCTGGAGGCCTGCAGCTGGGACGTGCCGGCCGGCAGTCGCCTGACCCTGGTGATGGACACCGTGGACCTGCGCTACGCAGGCATCAGCCAGTTGGGTGGCACGGTGACCTTCAGTTCACCGGCGAACGCGCCGTCGATGCTGAAGCTGCCGCTGCATTGATGGAAGGCCGCGCCCGTTGCGGCGGGCGCGGTACGCCAGGCTGGAAAACTGCGAGACTGGCGTTTGTTCCGGCAAAGGGATGAATCCATGATCATTGCAGGGCTGCTGCTCGGTGCGATGCTTGCGGCGCCCACCGCGCAAGGCGCGCCGAGCGACTGGTCGGACACGCTGTTGAAGGATCTGGACGCTGCCGACGCCGCCATGCGCGGCAGCCATCCGGGCGCCGTGGATCTGCGGAATCCCGGCTTCGTTCCGCAGCTGGAGGCTGCCTCGGCGCTTGCCCGCTCGCGCGCGCGCAACGTCGACAGCTTCGCAGGCTACTGGTGGGCGATGAAGGGTTACGCGGCCTCCTTCAATGACGGCCACGTCAGCCTCAACGCGCTTGCCGACGCTCCCGATCTTCCAACGCAGTTGCCGGGGTTCCTGACCGGTTTCGACGGTGATGCGCAGGTGGTCATGACCATGGACGGTGGCCCAGGCCATCCGCCACTTGGAGCACGATTGCTGTCCTGTGACGGCATCGATGCGCAGACACTGGCTGCGCGCCGGGTGGGTGGCTTCAGCGGGCGCTGGAACCTGCAGGCCAGCCGCATCCAGGGTGGCGGCGAAGTGCTGCTGGAGCAGGGCAATCCGTTCGTGCCCACGCTGCGCAGCTGCGTTTTTCAGGTGGATGGACACGAGAAGCCCTACGCGCTGCAGTGGCAGCCACTGCAGGCGGCACAGCGCAAGGCGCGCCTGGCCGATACCCGTCGCAGCTTCCGCCCGGCCAATGGCTGGCACATCATGCCCGATGGCGGCTACTGGATCACCACCAGCAGCTTCAATGCCGACCCTACGGAGCAGAACTTCAAGGAACTGACCGCGCTGCTCGAGCAGCTTGCTCCAAAAGCCGAAGCACTGCAGCAGGCACGGTTGGTCGTGCTGGATGTGCGTGGCAACAGTGGCGGTGCTTCGCAATGGAGCATCGAACTGGCGCGATTGATCTGGGGCCGTGCCGCCGTGGACGCGCTGTCCGATCCCAGCTGGGTGGAGTGGCGGACCTCCGAGGCCAACATCGCCCAGTTACGCGGCTTCCTGCAGAAGCTGGTGCAGGCGCCCGACGCGTCGCCAGAGCTGCGTCGCATGCTGGAATCGGTGACGACGGGCATGGCACGGGCACGCGGCCGGGGTGAGGCAGTGTGGCGCGAGCCATCCGAGGCCAGGGCAGATACAGCATCAATCGCGGGCCCGGCCGCACCGCTGCGCAAGGGCAGGGTGGTGGTCGTGGCCGATGCCTCCTGCGGCTCGGCCTGCCTCGATGCGCTGGATCTGTGGAAACGGCTGGGCGCAATGCAGGTCGGCGTCGGAACTTCGGCCGACAGCCTCTACATGGATGTCAGGCCGGAGCGGCTGCCGAGCGGCCTGGCCAGGATTTCCGTACCGATGAAGGTATTCCGAGGCCGGGTGCGCGGTTCCAATGAACCGCATGTTCCGGATCGTCGCTATGACGGCGACATGCGGGACACACGCGCACTGGAAGCGTGGCTGCTGGCGCTGTGAGGATGCGCCTGCCCATGACGCGGGATTCCCACGTGCTGTTGCCGGACGCAACGCTGGGTCAGCGCAGGTCCGGTGGATTCATCGAAGCGTCGCGGACACAGGGATCACCGGCGTCCGGTGTCAGGCGCGCCTCGATGTCCGGTGGAAACCGCGGAATCCTGCTGGTCTGCATCACCACCCAGCGCATGATCGTGTGCAGGTAGTTGAGTGGCAGCATCGTGAGCCACATGAAACCCGGGAGCTGCGCGTCTTCGGCGAAGATGCGCTCCTTGCCGGACGCGAAGCTCTCGCGCTTGGCGTCCAGCGGCATGCAGCAGTGCACCGCGTCCACGACGGCTGCCGGTCCTTCTTCCATGTAGCGCCGCAGGAACTCCCAGTGGGAATGTGCGTTCTCGATGCGAGAGGTCGCGATGGAGAACGCGAACGTCTCCCGTACTGTGACGCCATCCGCGTCCAGGATCAGTCCGCGGATATCCCAGTTGTACCATCCGAAGGTTCCGGTTCCGCGGCCAAGCGTGAAATAGACCTGGTCCCAGGGCACGCTGAGGGTGGTGCCATCCAGCCGGAACACGTGTATCTGCCGGTGCTTGCGATCGAGCGCGATCGGATAGTAGGTCCAGCGGAACAGCTCTAGGCAAGCCACCCAGATGCTCGCTGCAGTGAAGGCGGCCAGCATCGCCATGCCGATGAATATCGCCTCCCACAGGCCATTTTCGTTGGGTAGCCTGTTCACGATCAGCAACCAGAGCAGCATCAGCATGCCGCCCAGCCCGAAGGCAATGCCGATCGCGCCCAGCAGGGCTGCAAAGCCACGCGCGGCGAACCAGCGATCCACCGAAACCAGGCCGTTCGAATTCATCTTCACCACGCACAGCTGCGCCAACGGCACGACATCCAGCCGCTGCTTCTGCAGCAGGCGGTGCTCGCGATCAAACGCATTCAGTGGGCGGTTGTTGGGAAACTTGCGCGTGTATCCGGTGTAATCCATGGGCGATCCCTGCGCGATTCCAGCGCCCGTTGGATTCTAGCGGGATTCTCCCGGGGGTGGGATCAGCGACGAACGTCGAACGGGTGGCTCTCCATCAGTGCCCGGACTTCAGCTTCGCGGGCAGGGCTGAAGTCGCCGGGAATGGCGTGCTTCAACGCGCCTGCGGCCAGTCCGAAGCGCACGGTGCTTTCTGCGTCTAGACCGGACAGCAATCCGTGCAGGATGCCGGCGGCAAAGGCATCGCCACCGCCGATGCGATCAACGATGCCGGGCAGCGGCCTCGGAGCAGCCTGCGCGCGGGTTCCATCGCGTCCCAGCAGCAGCGCACCGAGCACGTGATGGTCGGCGCTGATCACCTCGCGCTGGGTGCAGGACAGCCACCGCAGGTGCGGGAACGCGGCAAAGGCAGCGGCCGCAGCGGCCTCGGTTCGGGCGACCGCATCGTCCTGCGCGAAGTGCAGCCCCAGCACCAGTTCGATGTCCCGACGATCGGCAAAGACAATGTCGGCCTCGGCGAAGACCTCGCGCAGGATCGCCGCTGCGTCGCCATCCCAGCGTCGCCACAGTGAGGGACGATAATTGCCGTCGAAGGACACCTGCACTCCGGCCGCGCGAGCCGCACGCACGGCACCCAGCACCGACTCGGCCACTTTGGCGCCCAGCGCCGGACTCACGCCCGAGACATGCAACAGGTGCGCGCCGGACAGCAGGGCGGGCCACGCATGGTCACTGGCATTGCTGTTTGCGAATGCAGAACCGGCCCGGTCATACACCACTTCACTGGCGCGCTGCACCGCACCGGTCGCCAGGAAGTACAGGCCCATGCGGTCACCCTCCACTTCACGCACGGCGGCCACGCCCACGCCATGCCGCCGCAGCTCGGCCACGGCATGCCGGCCCAGCGCGTTACCGGGTACCGTGCTGACCATCTGCACATCGTGGCCCAGGCTGGCCAGCGAGACCGCCACATTGGCCTCGGCACCGCCCACATGAACCTGCAGCTGCGGCGTCTGCAGCAGCAGTTCACGACCGGGTGCACCCAGGCGCAGCAGCAACTCACCGAAACAAACGACGCGGCTCATCGGTTCTCTCTCACTCGGGGGTGGTGCAGCCCAGCATGCGCAGATCGATGGCATCGGCCATGCGCCGGTAGCCTTCGTCGTTGGGATGCAGATGGTCGCGGGTGATCTCGTTGGGCAACGATTCGGCTGCCTTCGGGTCACGCAGCGCGGCATCGAAATCGATGATGCCATCGAAGCCGCTGTTGCCGCCGCGTGCCCACTGGTTGATCGTGGTGCGGGTGGCGGCGGACACGGGCTCGTAGCGCTCGGAACCGCCGAACGGGGTCAACGTACCCAGCCAGGCGCGGATGCCGTGCGCATGCAGCCGCGCCGCAACCTGCTGATAGCCCAGCAGCATGTCCGCCGCACTGCGTCCAGGCAGCGGCTGCGCGCCACCACCGTGGCGGATGTCGTTGATGCCTTCGAACAGGATCACCTGATCGGCGTCGGCCACCGCGATCACATCGCGATCCAATCGTGACAGCGCACTGTGGCTGCGGCCATGGTCAAGCAGCTTGTTGCCGCTGATGCCCTGGTTGAGCACCACGAACCGGTTCGGGCAGGCCTGCTGCAGGCGCTGCGCCAACCGCTCCGGCCACTGGTTGAAGGTGCCGCGGCGTGCGGTGGCGCCTTCCGTGATGGAATCGCCCAGCGCCACGATTACCTGGGGACGATCATCACGCTGCACCATCACTGCCGAGAACACGTTCTGCTGGTAGCTCAGCCGCACGCTGTCGGCGACGGCTGTCTGCCTGCCATCTGCGACCCGCAGCTCGGTGCGGCGCACGGCGGGGCGGGTGGGCTGCGGGAAATAGGCACTCACGCTGATCTCCTGCAGCGCCGCCACCGGCATCCGCACCGGGTCGCTCAGCAGCGCGGCTCCGACCGGCACCTCGATGACCGCGCGGCCATCCACCGTTACCCGCAGCGGTGCGGCCTTGCCGTTCTTCACTCCCACGCGCAGGTCCTCGACCCGCAAGGGCGCCGTGCCGAGCTCGTTGCTGATGCGCAGCCGCAGCGCATCGCCACGGCTGCCGATACGCATGTCCTGGCGCACGGTCTGTGCGGCGAACTGTACCGGCGCATCGGACGTTCCGTCCTTGCGGTCGGGCGCGGGCGCGGCCGTCCAGGCAGTGACCCACACGGGTGCGGCCCACGTAGCGGGCGCCGTCATGGCGGAGCAGAGCGTCAATGAAAACAGAAGTGTCCAGCGCTGCATGGGCAGGAGTCCGGTCAGGTGTCAGGAGAAGTAGGTGCCGCCGTTGACGTCCAGATTCGCGCCGGTGATGAACGCCGCCGCATCCGAGGCCAGGAACACCGCAGCGTCGGCGGCTTCGTCCGGCGCGCCCTGGCGGCGCAACGGGGTGGCGCCGGCAACGGCTGTGCGTACTTCCGGCTTGGTGAATTCATCGTGGAAGCGGGTGGCGATCATGCCGCAGCACAGCGCGTTCACCCGGATACCCTTCGGCCCCAGCTCCTTGGCCATGGCGCGGGTGAAGGTCATCACCGCCGCCTTGGCGGTGGCGTAGATCGATGCGCCCGGGCCGCCGCCATCACGACCTGCCTGCGAGGCGAAGTTGACGATGGCCGCGCCTTCGCGCATGTGCGGCACCACCGCGTGGGTGGTGAGGTAGGTCGAGGTCAGGTTCAGGTCCATCACGGTGTGGAAGAACACCGGGTCGATGTCGGCCAGCGGCCGGCGCTGCACCATGCCACCGGCCACGTTCACCAGCAGGTCGATGCGCTCGCCGAACGCGGCCTGTGCCGCAGCGACCAGGCCGGCGACGGCCGTGGCATCGGTGACGTCGGCGCGATGCACCATGGCCTGGCCACCGGCCGCCTGGATCCGTGCCAGCGTTTCCTGGGCACTGGCCTCGTCATTGGCGTAGTTGATGCAGACGCGTGCACCGGCGGCAGCCAGCTTGATCGAAACGGCGCGACCGATATCGCGGCCACCGCCGGTGACAATGGCCACCTTGTCCTGGAACGACATGCGGAAAACTCCTTGGTTTGCGGGGGAATGAAAAACGTGGGCTCAACCGCCGCGGCGGTCGAGCTTCCGGATAGGGCCGGTCCACCACCACAGCGCGGCCAGCGACAGCGGCACCAGGGCGGCAACGAGGATGAAGATCGGGGCATAGGAGTGGCGGGTCAGCACCGGCACCAGCCAGGTGGTGATCAAGGTGCCGGCCACGGCGGCCAGGCCACCCAGGCCTGCCAGCGTGCCCACCGAGCGGCCGTCGAACAGGTCGCCCGGCAGGGTCTGGATGTTGCCGATGGCCACCTGGAAGCCGAACAGCACCGCAGCGATTGCCAGCACCGCCAGCAGCGGCTGGTTGGCCAGCACGGCACCCAGCAGGGCAGGAGCCATGACCACGCAGCCCAGCGTTATGGACAGCTTGCGGGCGCGGTCCACGCTGTGCCCGGCGCGTATCAGGCGCCCGGACAACCAGCCACCACTCAGGCTGCCCAGCATCGCGCCGACAAACGGAACCCAGGCGAACAGGCCGATCTGCTTGATGTCGAAGCCGAAGGTTTCAGCCAGGTAGATCGGCAGCCAGGACACGAACAGCCACCAGATCGGGTCCAGCAGGAAGCGGCAGGCGAGCATGCCCCAGCTCTGCCGGTGGGCCAGCAGCTCACGAACGCTGGCCTTCGGCGCCACCACCGCCTGTTGCCCGGCCTGGTCTTCCTGGATCAGCCGGCGCTCGGCATCGCTCACCCACGGGTGCTTGTCCGGGCCGGCGCGGTAGACAAACAGCCATGGCAGCAGCCACAGGAAACCGATTGCACCGACCAGCACGAAGGTGCCGCGCCAGCCCAGCCACAGGTACAAGCCGGCGATGGCCGGTGCGGACACGATCGCGCCGATCGACGCACCCGCGTTGAACACGCCTTGCGCCAATGCGCGCTCGCGCGCCGGGAACCACTCGGCATTGGCCTTCACCGCGCCCGGCCACGCACCGGCCTCGCTGATGCCCAGCATCGCCCGCACCAGGCTGAAGGACAGCATCGAATGGGTGATCGAGTGCAGGGCGATGGAGATCGACCACACGCTGATCGACAGGGCGAAACCCAGGCGCGTGCCGATCATGTCGAACAGGCGGCCGAACAGGAACTGGCCGGCGGCGTAGAACAGCATGAACACCGTCACCAGCAGGGCGTAGTCATCCTTGGTCGCGCCCACTTCCCTGGCGATTTCCGGCCACATCACCGCCAGTGCGTTGCGGTCGATGTAGTTGATGACCGTGGCCACGGCAATCAGGCCCACGATCAGCCAGCGCACGGCTGAACGCACCGGCACCTTGCGCAGCTTGGCCACCACCGCAGGGCCGTTCATTTGCCGTCACCCTTGCTGCGGTCCAGGCGCGCATGGCTGCCGTTCCAGCGGTAGACGTGGCCGTCGACGGTCACGCTGTGCTCGCCCTTGGCGCTGCTGTCGTCGGCCACACCCAAGGCGATGCGTGCACCGCTGGCCAGGCGCAGCTCGATCACCTCGGCATCGCTGCCGCGGGTGCGCACGATGTCCCTGATGCGGCTGTCGGCGCCGTGCACGTACTCGGCGGTGCCGTTGTACTCGCCATGCGGCTCCAGCACGCTGAAGAAGGTGACGTCCTTGTGGCCGTCCACGCGCTGCAGCAGGGCAGGCTCACGGCGCAGGTTGAATTCCGGATCGTTCGCACCGCTTTCCACCAGCAGCGCCTGCGCCGGCGCACTGCTGCCGAAGCGGTAGGTGTAGAAGCGCCCGTCCAGCAGCCACGCCAGCGACCGCGGCTCGCTGCCGGGTTTGCTGCGTGCATCAAGCCACAGGTGCTGGTAGCCGTTGTCCTTCCCCAGCACCGGGCGCTGGCTGGGGAAGTGCTCGGCCTCGAAGCCGGTGGTGACGATGTGGCCGTTGAAGTGCAGCGGCAGGTCGTAGCGCGCGGCCTTGTCGCCGTGCACCTGCAGCAGGTCCAGCACCACCGGCAGGCCCAGGTCCGGGTGGCGCAGCAGCGCCTGGGTGCGGGTGAACGCCACGCCGGGATAGGCATCGCGCATCGTTGCCGAGGCAATCTGGGTATCGGCGTCGGCCTGGAAGAAGCGCACCTGCGGGGCATGCGCCTCGCCACGCTTCCAGTCGCCGTTGAAGTGGCTCTGCTCGTCCACCACCAGGGTGTTGTGGGCCACGGTCTGCTTGGCCCAGCTGCGGTTCTCGGCCAGGTAGATGCCACCGCGCTTGGCTTCCACGTTGAGGAAGCGGGCGGCGCCGTAATCGGTCACCACCGGGTTGCCGTTGTCGTAGAACAGCCAGTTGAGCTTGTCGAAGTGGCCGTGGCCCATGCCCTGCATCGTGTCCTTCTGCACCAGTGCCTGGCCGCGTTCGCCGTTCATGCGCAGGATCGCCAGGCCGCCGCGGTCGCCGTCGGGGCCGTCGCGCAGCAGCATCGGGCGGTAGTCGAAGGGCTTGGCCTTGTTGGCGGCCAGTGCCTGCGCCACCTGCAGGCCTTCGGGTGACAACAGCAGGCGCTTCTGCTGCTCGGCCACCGACAGCAGGCGGTCATCACCGGTGCGCGCATAGGCGATGCCGATGCCGGCCACCAGCTCTTCGGTGTCGATGCCCTTGTCCAGGATCGCATCGTTGATCGGGAAGAACAGGCCGCCATAGCTGGACTGCACCAGCACATCCACCGCCTTCAGCAGCACGCCATCGCGACGCGCGAAGATCTTCCGCTGCGGCTCATTGCGTTCGATGGCGTTGGCGAACAGCAGGAACGGCGCCAGTGCATAGCGCTGGTAGTAGGGGCCTTCCTCGTAGTAGCCATCGGGCGAGAACAGCAGGTCGATCTGCCGCAGGAAGCCGAACTTGTCGTCCTTCTGGCTGCCGCGCAGGGACTTCTCCACCAGTTCCTGGTCGCGCAGCACGTAGCCGGTCATGCCGGTGGCGGCCACCGCCCACGTGGCGTGGTTATGGATCTGGTCGTAGTTCTTCGGCTCGCTGACGAGGAACTCGGCCATCGGCCGGAACACCTTCGATTCGATGGTGTTGCGGTCCTCGGCGGACAGCACGTCACGGATCGCGTCATAGCCCTGGATGGCGTTGACCAGCCATACCGAATCGTTGAGCACCTGCCAGAACACGCGGCCGGGAATCTGGCCCCTGCCTTCCGGGTGCGGGCCGAGCGTCGGGTACAGCTTGGCATACTGCAGCAGCATGTCGCGCGCGTAGTCCACGTAGGCCCTGTCGCCGGTCAACCGGTACAGCGTGCCCGCCGCCAACAGTGCCTGGTAGTTGCGCTTGTGCTGTTCATGCGTGCGCCCGCCGCCTTTGTCCCTGGGCACCGGCACGTCGATACCGGCCTTCATCATCTTCTTCAGCGTTGCCTCGGTGCGCGCCTGCTCCTTGGCGAACCACGGGTAGCGGCTGCCTTCACTGGCCATCTGCTGCCACTGTGCGGCGGTGACCAACACCGGTGCGGCTTCGGCCTGTCGCGCGACGGTGGCCGGAGCCGCCAGCAGCGGGGCCGGCATCAAGGCAACGGGACAGGTCAAGGCCAGGGAGACGAACAGCGGCTGCAACCTCATCGATCAACTCCATTGCGGGTGCGTGACAGGGCAACTTCGCCCACCTTGGGATACCAGGCGACGCCGGTCGCCTCGCGCGCGGTCATCGCCAGGGCAGGATCGGCGCCCACGGCGGGCAGGGCAGGCGTGGCCACCCACAATCCGCTGGCAGCCTGCTGCAGGCTGACGCCACGGCCCTCTACGCCACCCGGGAACACGGTGCTGGCTGCCGGCGACTGCACGTTGCCGCTGAAGTCGATGCCGGCCAGCGAACTGGCGGCAGTTGGTGGGTTGCTGCTGTTGCGGTTGACGATCAGGTTGCCGGTGAAGCGGCTGCTGCTGGCGGCGACCACGATGCCTTTGGCTTCATCGTGGCCGACGCCGAAACTGATCTTCGCCACGTCCACGAAGGTGTTGCGATTGATCGTGGCATTCACCACAGGCGCATAGCCGGACAGCGGAGGACTGGCCTGCGCATCCATCACCGCCAGTGCCGAACGGTTGCTGGACCCGGCCAGCCGCTCGAAGTAGTTGTTGCTGACGGTCTGGTCGGCGTTGATGATGCGTACGCCGCCGGTGCCGGCCTTGTCATCGCCGAGGAAGACGTTGTCGATCACCCGGTTGCCGTTGCCATGGCGCAGGGTCAATGCGCCGGCCGAACGGTAGAACACGTTGCCGCGGTAGGTGTTGCCGCCGGACTTGTTGCTGATGATCTCGGTCTCGCCGTCGCAGCCTTCGAACCAGTTGTTCTCCACCGTGCTGTTGGAATCGCTCAGTGAGCTGTCGCTGGTGCCGACGCGGATCGTTTCGCCCCCGTTGACGCCCAGCGCCGGGCGCGGCCCGAACCAGTTGTGGTCGATACGGTGCTGGTTGTCCAGGCCCTGGGTGGCATCGCGCACCACCACCACGGTCGGCCCGGCGTTGGTCTTGCCGCGCAGCTGGCTGTGATCCAACCGGTTGTTGCTGCCATACAGCGATACCCAGTAGTCCTGGTCGCTGGCATCCGGGTTGGTGTAGTCATCGATCACCAGGCCGGTGACGCGGCTGTTGCTGGCGACTGCCTTGCTCGACTCGCGGAACGCCACCACCGCATCACCCGGCGCATAGCCGTTGCGGAACACCAGGTTGGACACCTGCAGGTAGTTCCCGGCCAGGCGCAGGTCCGAGCGTCCGCTGAGGACGACCTTGCCGGCGGTCTGCGCGCGCAGCACGATCGGTGCGGCTGCCGTGCCCTGACCCTTAAGCAGCAGCCTGGCATCGGTCCAGGTGCCGTCAGCCAGCACGATCTCATCGCCAGGCTGCAGCGCCGAGGCGGCGGTAGTGAACTCCGCGACATCGTGGACGAGCCAGCTGGCTGCACTTGCTGCTGAAGTGGTCAGGCACATTGCCAGACCAGTGGTCAGGCAAAACGGCCATGAATCATTGGATCGGTGACGCGCCAGCGAGTGAATGCGCATGAAATCCTTCCAGGGACGGCCGGGCCGTCGTTTCAGGGTGGGCCTGCATACCACTTTCGGGTCTGTTGTAAGCCAGCTTTCGCGCAAAGTCATGCTGCATGAGCACATTAAATTGCGATCAAGTGGTATGGATCAAAGGCATTTGAACAATCGCATACCAATTGGTTGACATTTTCATGTCGCCGTGCCGAAGCTGCGTCCCACGCCTGGCATGCAGGCGATCCTTTGGGAGGAGGAAACCATGCGGCGACCCGCCGGAGCAGTGCACAGCATCTCGTTGTCCCCCACACCCCTGATCGTGGCGCTGCTCGCCGTGCTGGCGGGGCTGCCCACGGCCCAGGCGCAATCCGGCAAGGACGCGGCAGGGCAGGATCCCACCACGCTGGACCAGGTGCAGGTCACCGGCATCCGCGAATCGATGCAGAGTTCGATCAACAAGAAGCGCGATGACACGGTCATTGCCGACGTGCTCTCGGCCGATGACATCGGCGACCTGCCGGCGCCTTCGCTGGCCGATGCGATCGAGACCCTGACCGGCGCCGCTTCGACCCGCGACAAGACCGGCGCCTCGGAAATCTCCATCCGTGGCCTGGGCGCCTTCCTCAGCAGCACCAACTTCAATGGCCGCGAGATCACCAACGGCAGCGGCGACCGCTCGGTGAACTTCAACATGTTCCCCGCCGAGCTGATCAATACGGTGGCCATCTACAAGACCCAGCGCGCCGACATCATCGAAGGCGGCGTGGCTGGCACCATCGGCCTGGAAACAGTGCGCCCACTGGAGTACGGCAAGCGTGCGGCGCAGCTGGACCTGCGCGGCAGCTGGGCCGAGTATGACAAGAAGTACCGCGACGACGACGGCATCGGCTATCGCGGCACCGCCAGCTACATCGACCAGTTCGAGTTCGGCAACGGGCAGAAGCTGGGCATCTCGCTGGGCTTCCAGCGCCTGGACGGCACCGACCCGGAAGAGAGCATCACCAGCGGTTCCACCTGGTATGCCTGCGATGGCACGCAGAACGTGGGCAATGCCAACTGCAATGAAGTGTCCGCGCAGGCCATCGCCAACGGCGCGCCGTACTACCTGGTGCCAAGCAGCCGCATCTACCGGCTCAAGCAGGAGCGTAACGACCGGCAGAGCGAGTTCGCCGCATTGCAGTGGCGGCCCAATGACGTGGTTGAAGTGAACCTCGACTTCGAACACACCGAGCGCAACTGGTACGAGAACCGCAGCGACCTGAGCCTGTCCAACGCCCGCCGTGGCATCACCCGGCGCGAGGTGGACGAGGACGGCATCGTGCGCCACCTGCATGGCAGCACCTCGATTGATTCCACCTCAAACCGCTACTGGCGTGGTGAGGAGTACACCGGGGGTGGCCTGAACCTGATCCTGCGACCGACCCCGGCCTGGGAACTGTCCACGGATCTTTCGTACTCGCACACCAATCGCCTCGACAGCGAGCGCATGACCCGCCTTCGTGCCAACCAGCGCGACGTCAACAATGCCATCGTGCCGGGCATCAGCAGTGGTGCCACCGGCTACGTGGACTATGACTGGGACTGGCACGGCGAAGTGCCCAGTGTCGCGCTGGCGCCGAACTTCGACCCCAACAACTGGGACGCCTACACCGGCGCGGCGCGCGTCACCTCCAGCGCAACGGAGAACGACCACAGGATCAAGGCCGGCCGCTTCGATGCCAGCTTCATGCCGGAGTCCGGCTTCTTCACCCGTATCAAGGGTGGCGTGCGTGCCAGCCAGGCGGACTACCGCCTGCGCGACAACACCCTGGTAAGCGATTACGACCAGCGCGTGGCGGCCGACAAGGCGAAGATCATCGCCGCCAACCAGGTCTGCCGCGCGCCGTTCCCACAGGATGACTTCATGGATGCCGCCAGCGGCAACACGATCTCCTCGTGGGCGTACTTCGATCCGAACTGCCTGTACCAGTCGTTCCGTGGCAGCCTCGACAGTGGGTTGGATCCGGGTTTCCAGGATCCGAACAATGTCGATATCACCGAGAAGACACGCGCGCTCTATCTGATGGGGGAGTTCAGCAGCAGCCTGTTCGGCTTGCCGGTGACCGGCAACCTCGGCCTGCGCTGGGTCAAGACCGACGTTCGCTCCGAAGGCGTGCGTACCGGGCTGCGTATCGAGGACAATGGTGACGGCACGATCCGCCTGCAACCCACCGGTGCGTACAGCACGCAGGTGTTCAAGGCGGGCAACGACAAGCTGCTGCCCAGCCTCAACGCGGCCTTCGAACTGCGCCCGGACGTGTTGCTGCGGGTCGGTGCATACCGCGCGATGTCACGGCCGGACATCGCCGCGCTGGGTGCCGGGCGCACCATCAACGTGAGCAGTGATGCCACCTACGGCAATCTGGCCGACGCGCTGGATGACATCAGCGCCAGCGGCAACCCCGCCGCGCAGCCGCTGATGTCCTGGAACGGCGACCTGTCACTGGAGTGGTACCCGAACCCGGACACGATGCTGGCCGGCGCGGTGTACTGGAAGCAGTTCAACGGCGGCACCGCCACTGCGCTGGTGCCGGAGACCTACACCATCGACGGCCAGAGCGTGACCGTGCCGGTACGCCAGCAGGTAACCACCGACGAGGACAGCACGCTGACCGGCTTCGAGCTGACCGCCACCCATCGACTGTCGTACCTGCCCAAGCCGTTCGACGGGCTGGGCTTCAAGGTCAGTTACAACTACGCCGATGCCGACTACCGGACCCAGGACTCGCGACTGGGCGAGCAGCTGGCCAGTGACGGCACGATCCTTCCGGCGATCGTGCCGCCGGCGGGCCTCAGCGGCTTCTCGCGGCACGTCCTGTCCGGCTCGATCTACTGGGACGTCGGGCGCTTCAACATCCAGGCCATCGGCAAGTTCCGCTCGCACTACTACCAGGACTTCACCGGCAACACCGCACAGCAGAACCGCTACTACGATGACAACACCAGCGTGGACCTGCGCCTGCGCTACCGGGTGAACAAGCGGTTGTCGCTGTCGCTGGAGTTGATGAACCTGACCAACGAGCCGCGCGTGGCCTACCAGCCGCTTTATGGGAACTTCCGCGAAGTGGTGACCTACGGGCGACGTGCGTATTTCGGTGTACGATACAAGTTCTGAACAGGGCGGCGCGGCCAGTGGTCGCGCCGTCGCTCCAACCGGACCCTTGCCGGCCGCGGTGGCAGGGCAGGGACCGGGAAGGAATCGCCAAGGGTCAGCCGCATGTCCGCCAACCGCCTTTACCAGACCATCGCTGCCAAGCTCCGCAAGCTGATCGAGGACGGCGAATTTCCACCGGGCTCGCGGCTGCCGGGCGAGCGTGAACTGGCCGAACGGTTCGGTGTCAGCCGGGTCACCATCCGCGAAGCCGAGATCGCACTGGAAGCACAGGGCTGGATCGCGATCCGCATCGGTTCGGGCGTGCATGTGAAGCCGCGCCCGACGCAGGCGCCCGGCGGGCTGCCGGATGTCAGCGCCTTCGACCTCACCGCTGCCCGCGCGGTATTCGAGGCCGAGGCCGCCGCTCTGGCGGCAAGCAATCTGGATGATGCCGGCATTGCCGAGCTGCAGGCGCTGGCCGAAGCGCTGTGCCGTCGCGACCTGAGCGACGCGGAAGCCGGCGAGTACGACCGCCGTTTCCACCTGGCCATCGCACGGCTTTCCGGTAACCCGGTGGTGGAGTTCTTCGTGCAGCAGATCTGGCGCATGCGCAGCGAACTGCCGCGGGTAACCGAGGTCTATGCACGGGTCTGCCATGATGATGGCGCCAGCCGTGCCGACGAGCACATGGCGATCTTCGAAGCCCTGCGCGCGCGCGATCCGGTGGCCGCGCGCAATGCGATGCGCCATCACTTCCAGCGTCTGTTCGAGGCCATGCTGCAGGCGACCGAAAGCCAGGCGCTGGAGGAGATCCGCCGCCGCACGCAGCAGGACCGCGAACGGTTCATGGCCACGACGCGTATCTGAGTAACGGCGTTTCCAGGGCCGCCGGGGCGGGTCAGGACGCTGTGACGTGCGGGGAATCATCCTTGCGGGTGCCGACGAGCGCGAAGTAAGCTCTGCTTCGTCGACGAGGGGGACACCATGTACGCAAGGATCGCGGCAGCTGCGCTGCTGTGTATGACGGCCCTGCCTGCGTCGAGCGCCAACCGCGGCTCGACGGTGATGGAGGACTACGCGGCGGCGCTGAATGCCCGCGGGCAGATTCTGCAGTTGGATACCGGTGACATGTTCGGGGAAAGGATCGGGCTGTTTACCGGCTCGGTGGAATTTCTGCAGACGGACGTCGACCTGCCGGGCAACAGTGCGCTGGAGGTGGGCATCAAGCGGCGCTTGGTGGCAGGTGCGCAGGGCCGGCAGGGATTGGGCATGTTCGGGGTGTGGGACCTGGCCCTGCCCAGGGTGCATGGAACGTTCAGCACCCAGGGGGGATGGAAGAATTACGTGGTGGCCGAGCCGCTCAACCGCTGTTCGAAGTTCACCCCGCCTCCAACCGAGATCGTCACGGTGAAGGCGCAGACGCCGACCGGGCCAGGGACATTCACCGAGTACTTCAACTCCGACGAGTTCTGGCATGGAACGCAGCTCTACCTGCCAGAGACCGGTGACGAGGATCTACTCGCGCAAAGCAACGAATGGCCGGTGCCGAGTACAGGCCATGCGTACCCGATGCGAACCAAGAGCGGCAATGTCATCCGCTGCGTCGCCATGGACGACGGGGCGGGTGAGGGCTTCGAAGTCACAACGCCTGCCGGCATCACCTACACGCTCAATCATATGGCCAGCCTTGGTAGCGGACCGCCATTGATCAAGAAGGGATACTCGCGGGGAAACTTCGGCTCGGTTACGGAGTTCGAGTTCGTTCTTTTCCGGCAGGAGTTCCATATTCTTCCGACCAGTGCCCGAGACCGGTTTGGAAATTCGGTGACCTACACGTGGGATCCGGCAAATCCACGGCAGTTGCTGCGCATCGCAGCCAACGATGGCCGCACCGTCGATCTCGAATGGACGGCTGGATCGCCCAGCACGCTGCCAAGCGAAGTGAGCGCGGTCCGTGCGGGCGGGAGGACGTGGACCTACGGTACCGTGGTGGGTGGCTACAAGGTCACCTTCCCGGACCAGTCCTACTGGCAGACTACGGGGTTCAACGTAGGCACCATGGGTGCCGGTGCCGTTCCCGCAGAGCGGGGTTTCTGCCGGAATCCGGGTGTGGTGACCTACGGCCATTCCGGTTCGATCCGCCATCCCAGTGGTGCAGTGGCGAGGTATCGCTTCGAGCCGACGCTGCATGGCCGCTCGTGGGCGCGTTATGGCTGCAATATGCCCGACAGCACGGGTAGCGGGTTCCTCGACTCGATCGAATACACGCCCGCCAGGTACTACACGTGGTCGCTGGTTTCCAGGACAGTCACCGGGCCGGGCATCGACCAGCCTTATACGTGGGCCTACAGTTACGGCCCGGCCAACGGGTGCTATGCCGACGGCAGCAAGGAACTGTGCCAGGCGAATTCGCCGGCCACGAAGTGGGTGGACGTCAAGGATGCAGAGGGTGTCACCACCCGGCACACCTTTGGCAATCGATTCAATGTGGACGAAGGCTATCTGCTTTCCTCGGTCCAGCCGGGCCGCGCCACCACCCTCAGCTATCAGCTTGACGCTTCCGGCAGCTATCCGGCATTGGCCGGGCGACCGGCATATCAGCGTGCCAGCGGAATCATCGCAGCCAAGCAGATACCGTTGTTGCAGAAGGTCATCGAGCAGGATGGCGTGCGCTACATCTGGAAGGTCAATACGTTCGACAGCATGGCACGACCTGTGTCCATCACTGAAGCCAGCCAGCCCGTGCAGTAGCATCGCCCCGCCGCGCCCTGTTCGCCCTGGAAGAGGGAGCAGCAAGGACGAAGGCACTACACCGCCGGAACCGTGATCCTCTGCAGATCCAGTCTGGCCCTCGCCCACCCGCGCTGTCGATGCCTGGCCCGTGACCCCGCGCCGACGTATCCGAGGAATCCCGCATGTCCGACACCCCTCCACCGCTGAACATCCTGGCGTTTGCCGGCAGCCTGCGCAGCAACAGTTACAACCGGCGCCTGGTCAGGGCTGCAGCAGGCGCCGCGCCTGCGGGCCTGCTGCTGACCGTGCATGACACCATCGCCGATATTCCGCTGTTCGACGAAGACCTGGAAGCCGCCGACCCGGCCGGCCCTGCCGGGGTCAAGCGCCTGCGCGCGGCCATTGCATCCGCTGACGGCGTGCTGATCGCCACGCCGGAGTACAGCCAGTCACTGCCCGGCGTACTCAAGAACACGCTCGATTGGCTGTCCCGCGACGATGCCGAGTACCGCATGGTCCTTTCGGCCAAGCCGGTGGCGATCATCGGCGCTACGCCGGGCCGCTGGGGCACCAAACTGGCACAGTCGCAGCTGCGCCATACACTGACCGCCATGGGCGCATTGACCATGGCCTCGCCACAGCTCTATGTGGCCGAAGCAGCGGCCGCCTACGACGATGACGCGGGAGATTTCGACGCGGCGACGCGCAAGCGCCTGCAGCGCTTCCTGGAGGGATTCCAGAGCTGGGTCCAGCTGCTGCAGGGTGGGGCGTCGCGCGGTTGAGCGGTGCCGGCAGAGGCCGTCATCGCCCGCCGGTGCCAAGGACCGGATCATGCAGCCCGCGCAGCTTCTTCTTGTTGATCTTGCCCACGCTGGTCCGCTCGATTGCATCCACGAAGCTCACGCGCTCCGGGATCGCATAGCGTGAGATGTCTCCGGAACGGCTGCGCGCCGCGACCAGTTCGATGATCTCCGCTTCGGCCACATGGCTTCCCGGCTTCCTGACCACCAGTGGCAATGGCCGCTCGCCCCATTTCGTGTCGGCGATACCGATCACCGCGACCTCGCTGACCGCCGGGTGCAGTGCGATGATGTCTTCCAGCGCGAGCGAGGAGATCCATTCGCCCCCGGTCTTGATCACGTCCTTGATGCGGTCGGTGACACGCAGGTAGCCAGCTTCGTCGATGTTGCCGATGTCGCCGGTGTGCAGGTAGCCGCCCGCCCACAGCGTTGCCGAAGCCTCGGGATCGTGCAGGTAGCCCTGGGTCAGCCAGGGGGCGCGCGCCACCACCTCACCGGTGGCGACGCCATCGTGGACGACATCGCCCATGTCCGGGTCGACGATGCGCAGGTCCACCAGCGGCACCGGAATGCCGGCCTTGGTGCGCAGTGACAGCACCTCGTCGGCATCGGTCACGCTGTCCACGTCGATCTGGGCGATGGTGAGCAGCGGGCAGGTCTCGGACATGCCATAGCCGCCGAAGATGTCGATGCCCCGCGCCAGTGCGCGCTGCGCCAGGGCACGGGGCAGCGCGGCACCGCCGATGATCACCTTCCAGCCCTCCAGGTCGGTCTGCGCGGCGTCCGGGTGCTCCAGCAGCATGTGCAGGATGGTTGGCACGCAGTGCGAGAAGGTCACCTTTTCGCGGGCGATCAACGCCAGCAGTTTCGCAGGCAGGTAGCGCCCCGGATAGACCTGCCTGATGCCCATCGCGGTAGCCACGTAGGGCAGGCCCCACGCGTGCACATGGAACATCGGGGTGATGGGCATGTAGACATCGTCACGATGCAGGCGTCCCTGGCGGGGTGCGCCGCCGAGCGCGGCCATCGCCGCCAGCGAATGCAGCACCAGCTGCCGGTGGCTGAAATAGACCCCCTTGGGCAATCCGGTGGTTCCGGTGGTGTAGAACACCGTGGCACGGGCATTCTCGTCGAAGTCCGGGAAGCGGACGACCGGCGTGGCACCGCGCAACCCCGCTTCGTACTCGGTGGCGAAGCCAGGCGGCAGCGGGCCACCGGCATCGTCCAGCAGGATGCGCGTGCGCAGGTCCGGCAGCTGCTCGTCGATGGCGTCCAGCAGCGGCAGGAACTCGCGGTTGGCCAGGATCAGCCGCGCGCCGCTGTGGTTCAGCGTGTACGCGATCTGCTCGGGGGCCAGGCGCACGTTCACCATCATCAGCACCGCACCGATCATCGGAACCGCGAAGTAGGCCTCCAGGTAGCGGTTGCTGTCCCAGTCCATCACCGCCACCGTGTCGCCGTGGCCGACGCCCAACGAGGTCAACAGGCCGGCCAGTTGGCCGATGCGCACCTGCAGGGTGCGGTAATCGAATCGGACTTGGTCGCCGTAGACGATTTCCTGTTCAGGACTCACCGCCAGCGGCATCAGCAGCAGCTGCTTGATCAGCAGTGGATAGGCATGGGCATCGGGAGTGGGGGCGGATGACATGGCATTTCCTCGTGGGCGGCGTTGCGGTCGCTGGCCTTCTCCTCACCACACTAGCAAGCCCTTCTTGCTGTACCAGCGTACCTAGGTACCTGTTCCCGCGCGCACCCGATTTGATAATCTCGCCAGGACATGCCAACCCTGCTCATCGCCGATGATCACCCCTTGTTCCGTGCGGCACTGCATCGCGCGGCGGAAGAGGCGGTCGCCGATCTGCAGATCAGCGAGGCGGATTCACTGGACAGCGTGCTGGAGGCGATCGAGAACCAGTCGATCGACCTGATGCTGCTGGACCTGCACATGCCGGGCAACCATGGGCTGGCCGGGCTGGCGACCATCCGTGCGCTGCAGCCGGGCCTGGCGATCATCATCGTCTCCGCCAACGAGGAGCCGCAGGTGATCCGGCGCGCCATCGACCTCGGCGCCGCGGGCTACCTGCCCAAGAGCTCGGGTTTGAACGAGCTGCAGTCCGCGCTGCAATCCGTGCTGGAGGGCGAACGCTGGATCCCGGCGCTGCTGCGCGAGCCGGTGGCGCGCGTGGCGCCGTTCAGCAGGGATGCCGACCTCGCCGCGCGCCTGGCCAGCCTGTCCGCACATCAATACAAAGTGCTGGGGCTGGTGGCCGAGGGCCTGCTCAACAAGCAGATCGCCGACCGGCTGGGCGTACAGCTGCGCACGGTCAAGGCGCACATGACACGCATCATGGAGCGGCTGGGCGTACGCAACCGCGCGCAGGCCATCCGCGTGCTGCACGAAATGGGGTTGGCCGATCCGTCCCGGCTGATCGAAGAGCTGCCCGAGCCCTGAACGGTCAGCGCGTGGCAGTGGCCGCCAGCAGGTGGTTGATCGCCCAGCGCAACGCCAACGGCTTGAACGGCTTGTTGAGCAGGGATAGCCCAGCGCCGCGCACCGCCTCGCGTGTATCGCTGCCGGTATCCGCACTGAGGATCACCGTCGGCCGCGGTCCATGCATGTCCGCAAGCCGCTGCCACAGCGCAACACCGGTATCGCCGTCATCCAGGTGATAGTCGAACAGCCACAGCGCCGCCTCGTGCGCTGAGGGCCCGATGGCATCGGCGCTGCCTGCCGCGATGACGTCGCAGCCCCAGGAAAGCAGCAGTTGCCGCATCGCCTCCAGCGCGTCCGGGTCGTTGTCCACTGCCAGTATGCGGATACCCTTGAGGGCGTTGCTGCCACCCGTCGGTGCCGAACTGCGCGGGGTCACTGGCGGTGCTGCGCGTTGCACGCTGATCGAGAAGGCCGAGCCGTGCCCGGGCACGCTGCGCAGGTGCAAGGGTGCATGCAGCAGATCGGCGATGCGGTGGGCGATGGTCAAGCCCAGTCCCAGTCCCTGGCCGTTGCTGCGGTCGACCCGGTGGAACTCCTCGAACACCACCGCCTGCTGCTCCTGAGCAATGCCGGGGCCGGTGTCATGCACGCCGATCATCAGTGCCTGCCCCTGGCGGCGCACACCCAGCAACACACCGCCATGGCGGGTGTAGCGGATGGCATTGGCCAGGAAGTTCTGCAGCACCCGGCGCAGCAGCAGGGGATCGCTATGGACCCAGGCCTGGCTCCGCACATGGCGGAACTGCAGGCCGCGCGCCGCCGCCAGCACCGCGAACTCCTGCGCGAGCGGATCCAGCACCGTCGACAGCGCGAACGGGCGCGGATCGGCCACCAACCCACCGGCTTCCAGTCGCGAAATATCGAGCAGGCCGGACAGCAGGTCATCGGTGGAATCCAGTGCGCCGCGGATCTGCCGCAGGAAACTGTCGAGGAACTCGGATTCGATGTGCTGCGACATCGCCTCGGTCAGCAGCTGGGCCGCATGCAGGGGCTGGATGAGGTCATGGCCGACCGCCGTCAGGAAGCGGGTTTTCGCCGCGTTCGCGCGCTCGGCCTCCTGGACCGCCTGCTGCAGCCTCGCGGTGCGGTCCTGTACGCGGCGTTCCAGCGTTTCATTGCTGCGCTTGAGCGCATCCTCCGCGCGGCGGAACGCCGTGACATCGGTGAAGGTGGCCACGTAGCCACCGCCCGGCATCGGGTTGCCGCGGATCTCGACGATGGTGTCATCGGGAAATATCCGTTCCGACAGGTGCGGCGTGCCACGGCGCATGTGCGCGACGCGGCGCTGCAACGCCCTGGTGGGCGTGTCGCCGGGGCCATCGCCGATCTTCAGCTGCCCCAGTGCCCACGCCGTGAGGTTGACCACCGGCTGCCCGACCTGCAGCAGCTCCGGCGGGAACTTGAACAGCGCGGCGTAGCGGCTGTTCCAGGCCACCAGCTGCAGCTGCGCATCGACCACGCTGATGCCCTGGCTCATGTTCTCCAGCGCGGCTTCGAGCAGTCGCTGGTTGAAGCGCAGCACCTGGGTAGCTTCGCCGACGGCGCGGGTCACCGCATCCAGCGGCGCGGCGCCGCCCTCGCGTGCGGCTTCGACCAGCAGCCGTGCCATGCCTGCGCCCACCACGGCCGTGAGCTCACGCTCGACGGCGGTGACCCGGTCGTCATCCAGCATCTGCCCGGCGTGGCCCTCCAGCAGCTGGCGCGCACGCTCCTGGCCAAGGAAGCGTCCGGCGGTCCTGCGCAGGGACGCCGCAGCCACCGCATCCCGCCGCCGCGGCAATGACGGACGCACGGCCCGCGACACCAGGGCCACGGTCAGCAGGTTGATCGCCAGGCTGGCCCCCATGCTGATCGCGATATGGCCCGGCTGCACGCGCAGCGAGACCACCGACAACCAGTGCAGCCCGTCGGCGCCGACCGACGGCGTCGCGGCCGGGATCACCATCGGCAGCAGTACCAGCCACAGCCAGGCCAATGAGCCCAGCACGATGCCGGCGATGATGGCCGCGGAGGGCGTACGTGGGCGATACACCGCCAGCAGCACAGCCGGTGCCAGCTGCGAGAGGGCGGTGAAGGACATCAGGCCGAAATCGCTGAGTGCCTCGGTGTCGCTCATCGCGCGGCTGTACAGCCACGACATCAGGAACACGGCGAGGATGCCGGCACGGCGGAACGCCAGCACGCGCGGGCGCAGATCGGCATTGGCCACGCCGCCCCCGATGCCGCCGAGCAGGCGCGAACCGAATCCATGGTTGCCAAGCATGATCGACAGCGTCAGCCCGGACAGGATCATCATGCCGGTGGCCGCGCTCAGGCTGCCCAGGTAGGCCAGCAGCGCCAGCAGATGATGGCCGCCGGCCTGCGGCAGCGCCAGCACGTACAGGTCAGGCGATACCGAGGCCGGCAGCTGCGCGGCGCCGGCCAATGCCATCGGCACCGACGGCAGGCCGATCAGCAGCAGGTAGACCGGGAACATCCAGCGTGCCGTCTTCAGGTTCGATGTCTGGCGAAGCTCGACCACGCCAACATGGAACTGGTGCGGCAGGGTGAACGCGGAGATCGCCCCCAGCGCGACCATGGTGAGATAGTCCGGCACGATGGCCGGTGGTGGCAGCTGCGCCATCTTCTCCAGCAGCGGTGTGCCGGCCTTGTGTACGGACAACGCCGCATACAGGCCAATGGCCAGCAGCGCCACCAGCTTCAATACGGACTCCAGGCCCAGCGCGACCACGATGCCGCGGTTGGGCTCGGTGGCCGAGGCCTTGCGTGCACCGAACAGCAGGGTGAACGCGGCCATCGTCAGCGCGAACCAGAACGACATGTCCAGCTGCGCACCGGCAGGCGCGAACCCATCACCCAGCAGGGTGCCCAGCCCCTGGCTGACGGCTTTCAGCTGCAGTGCGATGTACGGAATGATGCCGAACAGCGCCACCAGGGTGATGGTGAAGCCGAGGCCGCGATCGGCACGCAGTCGTGCAACGACCAGATCGGCGATGGTAGCACTGTTGTGCTGCTTGGCCAGCCGCCCGAGACGGAGCAGGAACGGCAGGCCGAACGCGAAGATCAGCGCCATGCCGGCCAGGGTTGGTGGAATGGGGAAACCCCATTGCCGCCCCTGCGAGGCCGCACCGTAGTAGGTCCACGCGGTGCAGTGCACGGCCAGCGACAGTGCATAGATGAGCGGCCATGCCTTCGAAAGCCGGTGCCCCCGGCGCTCGCCCCACAGCGCCACGCCAAACAGCAGTGCGGTCCATGCAATGCAGGCGAAGAGGACGATGGAGGGCGTCAACATCGCTCCAGTGTAGGGAGAGAATCGGGCGGGGTGGTGCTAGGGCGTGATCACGATCAGTGACAGCTGCTCAGCGACCAGTGCCAGCTCGCCATCGGCGACCCGCTCGACGGCCTTGCGCTGGATCAGCAGCCACTGGCCGGGCTGGCGCGCATCCAGTGACACCAGCTGCGAGCGTACCCGCACCTCGGACCCGCTCGGCACTGGCGCCAGGAAGCGGACCTTGTTCAAGCCGTAGTTGAGCACATGGGCGATGCCGGGGAAGCCGGCCAGGGCGGCCACATCGTCCTCCACCGTCAGCGAGAGCAGCAGGAAGCCGTGTGCGATGGTACGCCCGCCCGGCATCTGCGCCTGTGCCCGCGCTGGATCGACATGGATCCAGTTGTGGTCGCCGGTCGCGTCGGCAAAGGCATCGATGCGCGCCTGGTCCAGGCAGGTCACGCCACTCAGCCGCTCACTGGCGGCCCACTGCTGCACCGCCTGCAGGGCGGGAGGCCGGTCGCTGTCCGCACTCACACCACACGCTCCAGCAAGGCAAGGATCGCGTCACGCGCCTCTGGTTCGGACAGCATCGGAGCGTGGCCGACATCGGGCACTTCCACCAGACGGGCACTTTCCGAGGTGGCCGCCATCTGCCGCGCCACATCGGCCGGCAGGATGTCGGACAGCGCACCGCGTACCACCAGCACCGGCACCCGGGCGGTCAGCCCGCGAACCGCACGCCACAGCAGGGGACGCAACAGCCACAGCAGCCATGGCCGGGTGGTTCGGATCACTGCCGGGTCGTAGTCCAGTTCCAGCAGGCCATCGCTGCGCGGGCGGAAGGTGCGCACCGCCATCTGCCGCCAGTCGTCGGCGCTGAAGCGAGGGAACGCAGCCTTGCCGATGGATTCCACGTAGGCCGTGGCCTGCACCAGGTCCATCGGCGGTACCGGCTTGCCGGCGTACTTGCCGATCCGTGCCAGCGCCTCACGCGGCACCCTGGGGCCGGCATCGTTGAGCACCGCGCCCGCGACCCGCTCGGGCGCGCGCGAAGCGAGGGTGATGGTCACCAGCACGCCCAGTGAGGTGCCGACGAACACCGCCTTGTCGATGTTCTGCGCGCGCAGCAGCGCGACCATGTCATCTGCGTAGGTGCGCGGGTTGTAGCTGGACGGATCGTGCGCACGTTCTGAACCGGCGCGGCCACGCAGGTCGACGGCGATCACGCGCCATCCCTCGGCGGTGAGTGTTTCGGCCAGTGCATCGAAATCGGCACCATTGCGGGTCAGGCCGGGAATGCAGACCACGGTGCCGCGGGGCGCCTGCCGGGCATCCGCTGCATGGTCGCGCGCGTGCAGGCGCAGGCCATCGTCGCTGTTCCAGTACAGGTCGTCGTAAGACTGCGTCATGCAGAAGCTTCCTGAAGATCGTAACGGATGCGCTAGAAATCGTAACGGACGCTGAGGCTATATTGGCGCGGCGGACCATAGAAGCCAATCAGCGTGCCGACTGCAGGAATGTTGTAGCCAGTAGTGCGGTATTCCTTGTCGGCCAGGTTGGTGCCCTGCAACGAGAAGGTCCACGCATCATCCAGGCGCCAGATGACGCCGGCATTGACCAGCCCGTAACCCTGCTGGCGGATCACCGGGCTGAGGTCGGTGGTCGGCCACACTTCGCTCTGGTAGCTGTAGCTCACCCGTGCCGACAGGTTGCTGCCGTTGGCCAGGTCGGTGCGGTATTCCACGTTGAACGCACCGGAGAACTCCGGCGCATTGGTGAACTTCATCTGCCTGGCCACGTTGATGCCGCGGTCCATGTACTCGTCGTATCTGGTATCCAGCCACGCCAGGTTGCCGGAAATCAGCCAGTGCTGGCTGGGCAGGTACTGATACTCGACTTCCAGGCCTTTGACGGTACCGGCGCCGGCATTGGTGAAATCGCCGAAGAAGGAATCATCGATGCCATCGCCATTGGTATCCAGGCCGGTGAACACCGACAGCTGGATGTCCTTGTACTTGTTGTAGAACGCTGACAGGTTCAGGAACAGGCGCTGGTCGAGGAAGGCCATCTTGCTGCCGACCTCATAGCTGTCCACGGTCTCGTCATCGAACGGCTCCGCCGAGCGCGGTACCGCCACCGCGTTGGCGCGGATGTTGTAGCCGCCGGACTTGAAGCCACGCGTCGCCAGGCCATAGACCATGATGTCCGGAGTGATCTGGTAGTCCAGCGAGACCTTGGGCGAGACGTTCCTGAAATTGGTCTTCTTGTCGAAATCGGCGGTCACCGCCACCGGCCGGCTGAAGCCCGGGTCGGCGTAGAGGCGGTTGAGCACGATCGCGCGCTTGTCCTCGTCGGTGTAGCGGGCGCCGACATCGAGCTTCAGTCTGCTGGTCAGGTCGAAGGTCCAGTCCGCGTACAGCGCGATGCTGTCGGTCAGCACCTTGCCCTGGTTGTCGGCGAACTGGGCACTGAAGTAGTTGTTCTGGATCTGCCCGCCAGCCTCGCCACTGAACTGGTACAGGCCGACCACACCGCGCACCCGGCCGCCGGCATCGTAGTTCAACTGCACTTCGTTGCTGACCTGGTCGTCGTGGTAGGTGCCACCCACGTCGGCGAGCTTGACCGGGGCGGTATCGAAGTCGATGTTGGCCTCGCTGTCCGACTCACGCTTGGCGACCACGTATTTCAGCGCGATGTCTTCGTTCGGCCGCCAGTTCACCGTGGCCGAGGCGCCCTTGCTCTCCACGTTGTTGAGGTTGCGCATGCCCGAGCGGATGTCATAGCGGCTGTCCATCGGTGGGTAGGCGCGCAGGAACGGATTGGGTGCCAGCATCTTCGAGCCGCGCATGCCGGACTGATCGTCGATCCAGTCCAGTGCGAACTGCACGTCGAAGTCGTCGCCCGCATACGCGCCCAGGTTCAGGCGTGCCGCGTTGATCTGCTTGTCACTGACCGGCTGGCCGTTGAAAGTGTTCTCGCCAAACCCGTCGTGGTTCATGCTGGCCACCGCCACGCGGGCGCGCAGGCCGCTGTCAGCACCGCCGATCGGACCGCCGATGGCTGCCTTGGCATCCAACTGGCTGTAGTTGCCCACGGTGACCTGGGCGAAGCCCTCGGTCTGGGTCGGCAGGCCGCGCGAGATGTACTTGATCGCGCCGCCGATGGTGTTCTTGCCGTAGAGCGTGCCCTGCGGGCCGCGCAGCACCTCGATGCGCGAGACATCGAACACATCCAGCAGCGCACCCTGCGGGCGCGCGATGTAGACGTCATCCAGGTAGATGCCCACGCCCGGATCGGCGCCCCAGGTGGGGTCGGACTGGCCGATGCCACGGATGTAGGCGGTGACCGTGCTGCTGGCACCGCGGGCGGCGTAGATGGTCAGGTTGGGCACCTGCGCATCCAGGTCGCTGATGTCCTGGACATTCATCTTGTCCAGCGCTTCGGAGGTAAATGCGGTAACCGCTACCGGGACCTCCTGCAGGGTTTCCTCGCGCTTGCGCGCGGTGACCTTGATGCTGTCCAGGTTGGTGGGTGATGCAGTCCTGGCCGCCGTCGGCGTGGCCTGGGGCGTTTCCTGTGCCAGTACCGGCCCGGAGGCCAGCAATGCGCCGATCATGAGACTCAGGCAATTCCGTTTCATTCGGTCCTCCCCCAGGCAGCTGCTTGCAGATGGCCCATTGCCATCCTGCAGCCAAGGCTAGCGGTGTCATCACGCAGCGGCGAGTGGACCTAGGTCCAGTCGGCAGCGGCCGCTGGATGCGGATACTGGGCGCGCCCCCAGCCGGAAGCGCGTCCCGGTACCACTTCATCCACGACTCACGCATGAGGATCTGGCCATGAAATCCGGAATCGATTCGATCAAGGTTGCACTGCTGGTGCTGTGCAGTTGGCTGGCGATGGCGGGCAGTGCCCTCGCCGCAGGCCCGGCCGGGCATTGGGACGTTGGCCTGTACGGCAATCTGTTCGGCGCCCGCGAGTACCAGGTGTGGGTGCCGGCCGGCTACGACGACCAGCAGCCGCTACCGTTGCTGCTGGTGCTGCACGGCTGCGTCAACGGGCCCAACCTGATGGGGGAGGCGTCAGGCTTCAATGATGTGGCCGACACCGAAGGGTTCATCGTGGTCTACCCCCGGCAGAACGTCACCTCCAATCCGGCCCGCTGCTGGAACTGGCAGCTGCCGATCAACCAGGCCCGCGACAGCGGCGAAGCGTCGATCCTGGCCGGCATCGTGGACAAGGTGAAAGCGGACTACAGCGTGGATCCGCGCCGGGTTTATGTCACCGGCATTTCGGCAGGTGGTGCGATGACCTCGATCATGCTGGCCTGCTATTCGGATGTGTTCGCTGCCGGCGCCATCCACTCCGGTGGCATGTTCAAGGGCGCGACCACGATTTCCGGCAGCGCCTACGCACTGCTGGCCGGCAGCATCTATTCGCCGGACAGCAATGGCCGCCTGGCATGGCAGTGCTCGGGTTCGCCGTCGCCGCGACCGCTGCCGGTGCTGGTGTTCCATGGCAGCGCCGATCTCACCGTCAATCCGGTGAACGGCCAGCAGGCCGTGCGCCAGTTCCTGCAGACCAATGACCTGGCCGACGACGGCCTGGACAACGACTCGGTGAAGTACGTGCCGACCAGCACCTATCACGGACAGGTGCCGGCCGGCCGCGCGTATACCGTCGACACCTACGCCTACGGTGGCAGGACGCTGGTCCAGCACTACGTGGTGCAGGGCATGGGGCATGCCTGGAGCGGCAGCCAGTCGGGCCTGCCATTCACCGACCCGAAGGGGCCGGACGCCACGCTGATCACCTGGATGTTCCTGAAGGACTACCAGCGCTGACGGGGGGGCAGGGGGCCTCCAGGGAGGGGCGCGACCGGAGGTGCCGGATGGCACCTTCAGCCGCTCATGGCAATCGATTATCGTGAGCGCCCGTTCCCACGACCTTCAAGCGCCGGCGCATGGAATCCATGTCAACGACTACCCGAAACCGGCAATGGCTCAATGTCGTCGTGCTATCCGCAGTGCTCCTTGCCGTCGGCTGCGAGGGCAGGAAGACTCCGCCGAGCGATGTGGGGGCGGCGGTCGACGAGGTGGCCCAGGCCCTGATCGAACAGCCTTTGCTGCACTCGGCCTCCATCGGCGTGGTGTACCGGGGCAAGACCTTCATCCGTCACCGCGGCGAGATGGTAGCCGGCAAGCCCGATGTGCCGACCGACGCAACGCTGTATGAGATCGGCTCGCTGAGCAAGACCCTGGCGGGCACGTTGATGGCCCGTGCGGTGCTTGAGGGCAGGGTGGGCCTGGAGGATGACGTTCGCAGCTACCTGCAGGGCGACTATCCGAACCTGCAGTACCAGGGCGAGCCCATACGGGTCCGTCACCTGCTGTCACACACCAGTGGCCTGCCGAACATGCTGCCGGAGCGGGCGAACACCGTGTTGGAGGACTTCACCGATCACCGCGTGCCCGGTGAACTCAGTGCCCTCTATGCGCATTACGGCAAGCCGGATTTCCTGCGGGATCTGCACGCCGTGCGGATCCCACGGATGCCCGGGAAAGAGTACGCCTACTCCAGTGCCGGGACGGAGCTGACGGCCCACATTCTGGAAGGCGTCTACAAGACCGACTACACGTCATTGCTGCGTGGCTTCTTCAGCGACGCCGCAGCAATGACCAGCATCGGGATCAAACTGGGGAATGCGGAAAAAGACCGTCTTGCCATCGGCTACCACAGCGACAATCCGGTGCCGACCTCGCCGATGCCACAGTTGCCGTGGGGCGCTTCCGGCAACGTCAAGGCAACAGTGCCCGACATGGTGAAATACCTTCAGTTCCAGCTGGCCAACGGCCCGGTGGTGCAGGAATCGCATCGCACTCTGGCCAGATTCGACGACGAGTTCAGCATTGGCTATTTCTGGAACATCGTCGCTGGCGATCGCCAGAAGGGTGTCTATTACGCCCACCACGGTGGCGTTCCACGCTCGCAGTGCTACATCTACATCATGCCGGAGCACGATCTGGGCATCTTCGTGATCACCAACCAGAGCGGCGACCGGACCGCGCGTGCCATGGAGGCGGCGATCGATACCCTGGTCGGGAGAATCGCGGCGCGTTGAACCTCCCGCTGAGGCTCGGGCCCACGCGGCCCGGTCCGTGCACCAATGTGGCTTCGCAGGACGACGTGTCGGACAAGCCTGGAACCGATCTGGACAGACTGCTCGGCCCCGGCGGCTGTCGGCCGCAGGGCTTTGCGCTCGCATTCCTGGCGTTCGTCGCTGGATATCATCGTTGGTCGCATGGTCTGCGCCGCGGCAATGCCCTCGGCTAGGCTATAGCGATCGACCGCAGGGAGGACGACCCCATGAACCGCTGGCTTTTCCTGGCGCTTGCTGCGCTCCCGTTCACTGCCGGTGCCGTGGTCATCCGTGATGACATCGACGACGCCCGGTATCAGATCGATGCCTCTGTCTTCCCGGCGCTGGCTGACATGCCGGGTGAAGGACATGGCGTTCTCATCGCCCCGCGCTGGGTACTGACCGCAGCGCATGCGGCACCCATGGAAGGGATGGAAGAATCCATCTCCATCAATGGACGCGCCTATGCGGTCGAGCGCGTCTTCGTGCATCCCGGTTTCAGAAGAATGCCGGAGGCCCTGGGCAAGGAGGCGCTGGCGACAGGAAATCCCTCCAGGATCCACGCGTTCCTGGCAGCATCGGATGACATCGCACTGATCAGGCTTGCGACTGCTGTAAAGGATGTACAGCCCGTAGCGCTCTATCGCGGTGCTGCCGAAGTCGCGCAGATCGCGGCCCTGATAGGAAAGGGGGCTACCGGCAATGGCGTCGTAGGGCTGGTGCCGGGCGGCCCGCATCGCACGACCCTGCGGCGGGCATTCAACGCGATTACCGGCGGCAACGAACGGTATCTCTGGTACCGCTTCGATCCGCCACCGCAGGCCCTGCCGCTGGAGGGGGTTCTCGGCAACGGTGACAGCGGCGGTCCGCTGGTGATTGATGATCACGGAACGCCGCAGCTGGTGGGGCTTGGTTCGTGGATCACTGCGGTTCCAGAGCATGCGCTCGAGGCGGGGTTCTATGGCCAGGTGGTCTACAACGTTCGCGTATCGCGCTACATCGACTGGATCGAAAGCATCAGCCGTGACGCGTCACATTGATTGCTTTTCGTGGAGGCGTAGCAGTGCAGGGGGGCGTTACCCTGATCTCAGCCGGTGCGACGGGCGTTCGTATGCTTCCCATCATGGGCTCATCATTTCACCGTCCAGATTTCATGATCGTCACCCGGCCGTCCGGCTGGGTGCAGAGCGGCGAGCGCTGGGATCTGTGGTGGAACGGCCGTTCGGTGGCCAGTATCGTGCCGCATGCCGTGCTCGGGTTCCGCCTGAAACTGGACGCACGCAGGATGTCACAGAGCAAGGTCGTGTCCGTCGCCAGCGCCCCCCAGGCGAAGCGCTACGCCGAGCGCTGGTGCGCGGCGCGGCTCTGCCCACAACTGCCACTGCGTGACGCCGTCGCCCGACTGGTGCAGAGCGCACCCGAACCGGGCGCCGTGTCCGCGCCGCCACTGACCCGGACGCAGCGGCAGCAGGCCCGGCGCCTGGCCGAGGCCGGCGCAAGCGAGATGGGGCGGATCAAGGAAGCGCTGGCGCCACGGCCGCGCGTGATGGCCGCCAGGCCCGAGGTGCAGGGGCGAGGTGGAACCTGGTCTGTACCCGGCCAGAATCCATCCTCGCCGCACCGAAACGGGAACACCTCCCCAGCCAGGGTTACGCCGAAAGCTCCTCACGCACGATCCTGGCCCCTTCGCTGAGCGCGCGCAGCTTGCCGCGTGCCACTTCCCGTGCAAGCGGCGCCATGCCGCAGTTGGTGCTTGGGTAGAGTTTGTCGGCATCCACGAACTGCAGCGCCCTGCGCAGCGTGTTGGCCACGTCTTCCGGCGTTTCCACCGTATTGGAGGCCACGTCGATGGCGCCCACCATCACCGTCTTGCCGCGCACCAGTTCGATCAGGTCGATCGGCACGTGCGAGTTCTGGCATTCCAGCGAGATGATATCGATGCTGGAGGTCTGCAGCTTTGGGAACGATTCTTCATACTGCCGCCATTCCGAGCCCAGTGTCTGCTTCCAGTCGGTGTTGGCCTTGATGCCATAGCCGTAGCAGATGTGCACCGCCGTCTGGCACTTCAGGCCCTCAACCGCACGCTCCAGCGCGGCCACGCCCCAGTCGTTCACTTCGTCGAAGAACACGTTGAAGGCCGGCTCATCGAACTGGATGATGTCGACGCCAGCGGCTTCCAGCTCCTTCGCTTCCTCGTTGAGGATCTTCGCGAACTCCCAGGCCAGCTTTTCGCGGCTCTTGTAGTGCGCGTCGTACAGCGTATCGATCATGGTCATCGGGCCGGGCAGGGCCCACTTGATCGGCTGCGTGGTCTGGCGGCGCAGGAACTTCGCATCCTCGACGAACACCGGCTTCGGACGGCTCACGGCGCCGACCACGGTCGGCACGCTGGCATCGTAGCGGTTGCGGATGCGGACCGTTTCGCGCTTCTCGAAATCGACACCGCTGAGGTGCTCGATGAAAGTGGTGACGAAGTGCTGCCGGGTCTGTTCGCCGTCGCTGACGATGTCGATGCCGGCGTGCTGCTGCTCCTGCAGGGACAGGCGCAGTGCATCCTGCTTGCCTTCAATCAGGCCGTCGTCCTGCAGCTTCCAGGGTGACCAGAGCTTCTCGGGCTCGGCCAGCCAGGAGGGCTTGGGCAGGCTGCCTGCGGTGGAGGTGGGAAGCAGTTTCTTCGTCGACATTGCGTCTGGTTTCCTGGGGGCGAATGGGGAATCAATGGATCAGCGGGCAGCCCACTGCTCAAGCACGTCGCGGTACGGCTTGATGAAGTGTTCTTCGGTGAACCGGCCCTGCTTGACCGCCAGCTGGCTGCGCTCTTCGCGGTCGTAGACGATGCGGGTGGAGGAGTAATCCTGGTGCTTCAGGCTGGGCTGGTAGACCTTGCCCGCCACGGAGTTGGCGTTGTAGATCTCCGGGCGGTAGATCTTCTGGAAGGCCTCCATCGTGCTGATGGTGCCGATCAGCTCCAGGTTCGAGTAGTCGCCCAGCAGGTCGCCCTGGAAGTAGAACGCCAGCGGTGCGACGCTGCCCGGCGGCATGAAGTAGCGCACCTGCAGGCCCATCTTGTCGAAGTACTGGTCAGTGGGAGAGAACTCGCCCTGGCGGTATTCCACGCCCAGGATCGGGTGGTGGTTCTCGGTGCGGTGATAGGTCTTGCTGCTGGATACGCTGATGCAGATTACCGGCCCCTTGCTGAAGTTGGCGCGGTAGGCCTCGGACTCCAGGAAATGCTTGAACAACTTGCCATGCAGGTCGCCAAAGCCCTCCGGAATGCCAAAGGTGGCCTTCCCTTCGTTGCTGGCCGGCAGCACCACGCTGAAATCGTAGTCGCGCACGTAGGAGGAGAAATTGTTGCCGACGATGCCTTCGGTACGCGCGCCGGTGCGGGTGTCGACGATGGTCGGGCGCAGCACTTCGATCAGCGGGAACGGATCGCCGCCATCGCTGTTGCCGATGTGCATCTCCACCGAGATGATGTCCAGCTCGACCGCGTAGCGATCCGCGCTGGGGTTGTCCCAGTGCGCCAGATCGTTGAAGCGGTTGTTGATCATGCTGATCGTGTTGCGCAGGTTTTCCTGGCGGGACGCGCCGCGGGCCAGGTTGGCGAAATTGGTGGTGATGCGCGTCCCGTCAGCAGGCTGGTAATCCTCGTTGAAGGGGATCTGCGTGATGCTGAAGGTGAAGGTGTCGGTCGTCATGGGTGGCGTTCCGTAGTGCGGGGTGACATCCGGATGCGGGCGAGGGCATCCGGCATTCAAAGTGCTGCGGCCGCTTCCAGGTCGGCGGCGCGCTGGCGAGGCAGGTCCAGCAGCGGCATGGCCCGCCGCACCGCCAGCCGTGCGCGCTCGATCAGGGCATCGTTGTGCACGCGACCGTCGGCGAAATCGCGGTCGGTGGCGTAGACGCCCAGCGGCAGGGTGCGTGCCTGGAAGAAGCTGAAGAGCGGGCGCAGCTGATGGTCGATCACCAGCGAATGGCGCTCGCTGCCGCCGGTCGCGGCCAGCAGGATGGGGGTGTCGACCAGTGCGTCCTGGTGGACGAAGTCGAAGAAATGCTTGAACAGCCCTGTGTACGAGCCGCGATAGACCGGCGTGCTCACCACCAGCACATCGGCCTGCTCGACGGTGGTCAACTGGCGTTCCACGGTGTCGGGCAACTGCGAACGCCAGAGCGCACCGGCCAGATGCGGGGCCAGTTCGCCCAGTTCGACCAGGTGCTGCTCGCTGTGGATGTCCTCGCCGATCAGGCCCAGCAGATGCTCGGCCAGGGTGGCGGCCTTGGAGGGGCGCTGCAATCCGCCGGACACGGCGACGATTCGAAGGGGGCGGGCAGGTGAAAGCATGACCCGATGCTAGCCACGGCCTTCCATGACGTAAAATGGTATTACTTCACCTATCCATGAGCAGGATTCATCGTCATGCTGGAGCGGATCCACCTCAGCATCGTGCAGCAGGTCGAGCAGCAGGGCTCGCTTACCGCGGCCGCCGGCGTACTCAACCTGACCCAGTCGGCCCTGAGCCACAGCATGAAGAAGCTGGAGCAGCAGCTGGGCACTGATGTGTGGCTGCGCGAAGGCCGCAGCCTGCGCCTGACCCAGGCCGGGCAATACCTGCTGGCCGTCGCCAACCGCGTGCTGCCGCAGCTGGATCTGGCCGAGGAACGGTTGGGCCAGTTCGCACAGGGCGAGCGCGGCGCGCTGCGCATCGGCATGGAATGCCATCCCTGCTACCAGTGGCTGCTGAAGATCGTCTCGCCATACCTGGCCGCGTGGCCGGATGTGGATGTGGACGTCAAGCAGAAATTCCAGTTCGGCGGCATCGGCGCGCTGTTCGGCTACGAGATCGACCTGCTGGTTACCCCCGATCCACTGCTCAAGCCAGGCCTCAAGTTCATTCCCGTGTTCGACTACGAGCAGGTGCTGGTGGTGGCCAGCAACCACGCCCTGGCCAAGGTGGATTACGTGAAGCCGCGCCAGCTCGGCCAGGAAGTGCTGATCAGCTATCCGGTGCCGTTCGAGCGCCTGGACATCTACAACCAGTTCCTGCTGCCGGCCGGCATTACGCCGCGACGGCACAAGGCCATTGAGACCACCGACATCATGATGCAGATGGTGGCCAGTGGTCGTGGCGTGGCCGCCATGCCGCGCTGGCTGGTGGAAGAGTACGCCACCCGCATGGACGTGGTGCCGGTGCGCCTCGGTGCGAAGGGCATTCCCAAGCAGATCTATCTGGGTGCGCGCGAGGCCGATACCAGCATCGACTACCTGCAGGCCTTCATCGAACTGGCGCGGAACAGTTCGCCCCTGGCCAGCAATGCAGGCGTGGGCGCGTGATGTCCGCGCCTACGTCGCTGCGGGTGCAGGCCTTCCTTGATGCCTTTTCGCTGGAGGTGAGCGCCAGGGCCATGCCGGCGCTGGGTGCCGAAGCCACCCGCATTCCGCGTGGCACCACGATCTCCATTCCCTGGCTGGCCAGCGAGGACGACGACGCACGCTTGGCAGCGGCGCGCAGGGTGCGCGAACTGGGCTTCGAGCCGATGCCGCATCTTTCGGCCCGCCGCATCCGGTCGCGCACGGTGCTTGAACGGTTCCTGCAGCGCGCCGCCAACGAGGCCGGAGCAACGCAGTGCCTAGTGATCGCTGGCGATCTGGCCACGCCCGCCGGACCGTTTGCTGACAGCGCTTCGATCATCGAGAGCGGCCTTCTGGAGAGGGCCGGTATCAAGGTCGTCGCCATCGGCGGTCACCCCGATGGCCATCCGGTCCTGGGCAGTGACGCGTGCTGGCAGGTACTGGAACACAAGTGCCAGTCCATCGAAGCGCGCGGCATGGCGCCAGTGATCATCACGCAGTTCGCCTTCGATGCCGACATCGTCCTGGCCTGGTTGCACGCGCTGCGCGCCCGTGGCATCCACGTTCCGGTGCTCGTTGGCGTGCCGGGCCCGGCAAGCATCGCGCGGCTGGTACGCTACGCCGCAATGTGCGGGGTGGGGGCCAGTGCATTGATGCTGTCCCGGTATGGCATCTCGATCGGCCGGTTGCTGGGCAGCGCGGGCCCGGAGGTGTTCGTGGACCGTCTGGCGGGCGGTTTGACTGATGCCCACGGGTTGGTCAGCCCGCACTTCTTTCCGTTCGGTGGAATTGCCCAGTCGTTGGACTGGATCAACCAGCATCGGGCGCTGCCATCGGTTGCCCGCCGCTGACAGGCCATCAATCGTGCCTGCCGGGCAGCGCATGGCCCGGTGCCGCCCCGCTCAGCCCCGGCGGTGGCGTATCCCTGACGGGGTACTGATCAGGCCCGCATTGCTGATGGCCTGGCGCGTACCGCACGTCCGGCACGCAAGCACGGTTCCTCCTCGCACATGCTCCATTTCCTGCTCGGCCCAGACGCTGGTTGCGCCGCAGGCCGTGCAGGTGGCTTCGATCTGCAGGGCACGGGCCAGGTCGCCCTCCGCGCCTGGTGTGTAGGTGAGGTCCCTGATCTTGAATAGGCCGGTATGACTCATTGGAACGCCGTTGTGGGTGCACTACGGGAAGATGCGAGGCGAAGGTGTCGACAGGGTTGGCACAGTGTCGAGAAACGGCGCGCTTCAGCTCATGGATCACTACGCAGCACGAACTCCTCCAGCCGCGCCCGGCTGACGGACTGGTGGTTGCCACAGCCTGGGCAACTGAGCGAAGCAGCGCCGTTGAGGTCGACGAGGCCATGATCAGGAATGGCGCGGAACTGCCTTGAACACTTCAGGCAGGAACAATCGATCCGGGTGACCTGCAGCAGGGTGCCATCCTCACGCGCCACTCCTTCGACGCTGTTTACATAGAACTGTCCGATGTCGCGCATGAAGATGAATAAAGCCCTTAACGTACGGGGGCGTTCATCATGCCGCCTGTCGCGCTGCTAGGCGCGAACCGTATTCTGAAGAATTAAGAATACGCATCACGGCCCGGACTTGCGCCGGGTGCTAGAGTGTGAATAGGTGCCGACGTGGCCCTGCATTCAAGGCGAAGTCCATGCCCATCCGGGCCGTTGTATACGCAAGCCAGGCCGTTGAAGGCCTTTCGATTGACCGCCTGGAAGCACTCGTCACCGATGCTGCGAGGTTCAACAAGCTTGCAGGGGTGACAGGCGTGCTGCTGCATGACGGCACGCGATTCGTGCAGTACTTCGAAGGGCCGGAAGAAGGGGTGGCCAGCGTCTACGAGCGGGTGCTGCAATCGACCAGCCACACGGATGTGGTGGAGCTGGCCCGGGGGCGTGTCTCTACCCGGCAGTTCCCCTATTGGTCGATGCACCAGCTTCCTGCCGACCAGCTTCTGGTCGGCCGACTTGCCAGGGCCGACTGGTCACGCTTCAAGAGAAGCCAGCCCGAGGAGATTGCGGGTTCCGCGTGGGGTATTGATGTGCTGGCCGCTGCGGTTGAGCCCCACGTGCACGCCGCTTAGTTTGCGGTTCGGCGGCCGCTCCTTTTAGATGTGCAGCGACATGAAGGCTTTCATTACGCTCATCGCCGCATTTGCTGCGGGCCCGGCGCTTGCCGATTCCCCGCTGCCGCCGCCAGAAAGGTTCACGGCATGCTCCTCCACGCGAAATCTCTGTACCGATTCGGATCCAGCCGTCAATTCAACGCGGGTAACGCCACAGGCATCGGGTCAGGATGCCTGGCTGATATGCGGATGGCATCGCGGGTTGTTCCCGTCGGACGATGGGGAGCCGGTCGTGGTCGGCTGCGAAGGCATGAACCTGGTTCCGGCTGACGTGACGTTGAGTGAGCCGGTGCTGCATTTCTACAATCGCGGCCGCCTGGTTCGCACCGTTACGCTCGATCAGTCGTATCGGCGCACCATGGTGTGACCGCGCCATCACCCGCATTCACCCCGCAGCAGCGTAAATGCACCATCGGGCGCGCCCCTACGCGCGCCGCTCACTGCCCGCAGGATCGCGAAGATGTCCAATCCCCCCTTTGGTGAATCGTCATGTGCCGCCGCTGCCAGCGGTTGCGTCGAGGTGCGCGGCGCGCGCGAGCACAACCTCAGGAATGTCGACGTCTCCATCCCGCGCAATGCATTGGTGGTGTTTTCCGGTGTTTCGGGCTCCGGCAAGTCATCGCTGGCGTTCGGCACGATCTTCGCGGAGGCGCAGCGGCGCTACTTTGAGTCGGTTGCGCCGTATGCACGGCGTCTGATCGACCAGGCCGGCGTGCCCGATGTGGACGCCATCGACGGGTTGCCGCCCGCAGTGGCCCTGCAGCAGCAGCGCGGCGCCAGCAACGCGCGCTCATCGGTGGGCAGCGTCACTACGCTGTCCAGCCTGGTGCGCATGATGTATTCGCGTGCAGGTGCATACCCGGCCAACCAGCCGATGCTTTACGCCGAGGACTTTTCGCCCAATACCCCGCAGGGCGCCTGCAGCACCTGTCACGGGCTGGGGCACGTCTACGAGGTGACGGAAGCCTTGATGGTGCCGGATCCGTCGCTGAGCATCCGCGAGCGCGCCATCGCCTCCTGGCCGCCGGCCTGGCATGGCCAGAACCTGCGCGACATCCTGGTCACGCTCGGCTACGACATCGACGTACCGTGGAAGAAGCTGCCGAAGAAGGATCGGGAGTGGATCCTGTTCACGGAGGAAACGCCCACCGTGCCGGTCTATGCAGGCTTCACGCCTGCCGAGACCCGGGCTGCGCTCAAGCGAAAGCTCGAGCCGAGCTACATGGGTACATACACCGGCGCGCGTCGCTATGTGCTGCATACCTTCGCCAACACCCAGAGCGCGCTGATGCGCAAACGGGTTTCCCGCTACATGGAAGGCAAGCTGTGCCCGGTCTGCCACGGAAAGCGCCTGAAGCCGGAAGCGCTCTCGGTCACCTTCGCGGGCGTGGATATCGGTGAGTTCATGCGGTTGCCGCTGGATCAACTGGCGGATCTGCTGGAGCCCATCGCGGAAGGTGATTTCGGTGCACACAGCAAGGGTGCACCTATCAGCAGGCATGCGACACCCCGCGATCGTGCCCGGCGCGCCGCGAGTGGCCGCGCGACGCACGAGGGCGCCCCCGACGTGCGCCTGACCTCGGCCCTGTCCGAAGAGAAGCGGCTGGCCGCACAGCGGCTGGCGGGCGGGGTCATGGGGCGGGTACGGCAACTGCGCGAGCTTGGCCTGGGCTATCTCTCGCTGGACCGCGCCACGCCCACGCTGTCCGCCGGCGAACTGCAGCGCCTGCGGCTGGCCACGCAGCTCAGCTCGTTGCTGTTTGGTGTGCTGTACGTGCTCGACGAGCCTTCGGCCGGACTGCATCCCGCCGACAGCCAGGCGCTGTACGACGCGCTGGACCGGCTGCGTGATGGTGGCAACTCGGTGTTCGTGGTCGAGCACGATCTGGAGCTGATGCGCCGCGCGCAGTGGCTGGTGGATGTGGGCCCGGAGGCCGGTGAGCGGGGCGGGCGCGTGCTCTACAGCGGCGAGCCCGATGGCCTGCGCCAGGTGCAGGAGTCGCGCACGGCACTGTATCTGTTCGACCAGGTACCCGCGCCCACTCGTCGGCAGCGCACCGCCACCCGCTGGCTGGAACTGCAGGGCATCCATCGCCACAACCTGCAGGGAGTGGACGCGCAGGTGCCGCTGGGTTTGCTGACGGCCGTGACCGGCATTTCGGGGTCGGGCAAGTCCAGCCTGATGGCACAGGCCTTGCCCGAGCTGATGCTGCTGCACCTGGGGCATGAACCCGCGGACGATGGCGCCGAGGCGTCGCCGGACGACGGGCCGACGGTGATGGAAACCACCCGTGGCCAGTTGGCCGGTGATCTGGACGCCATCCAGCGGGTCGTGCAGGTCGACCAGAAGCCGATCGGCCGCACGCCACGCTCCAACCTCGCCACCTATACCGGGCTGTTCGATCACGTGCGCAAACTGTTCGCGGCGACGCCCGCCGCACGTCGTCGTCGCTTCGATGCGGGTCGTTTCTCGTTCAACGTAGCCAAGGGCCGATGCGAAACCTGCGAAGGCGAGGGTTTCGTGAGTGTCGAACTGCTGTTCATGCCCAGCGTCTATGCCCCATGCCCCACCTGCCACGGCGCCCGCTACAACGAGGCCACGCTGAAGGTGCTATGGAATGACCGCAACATCGCCGAGGTCCTGCAGATGACCGTGGACCAGGCGCATGCATTCTTCATGGCGGAAGAGGTGATTGCCCGGCCGTTGCAGCTGCTGCAGGACATCGGCCTGGGCTACCTGAGGCTGGGCCAGCCGGCCACGGAGCTTTCAGGCGGCGAGGCCCAGCGCATCAAGCTGGCCACCGAACTGCAGCGCAGCCAGCGCGGGCGCACGCTTTACGTGCTGGACGAACCCACCACCGGCCTGCACGCGTCGGATGCGGACAGGCTGCTGGTTCAGCTGCAGCGGCTGGTCGACGCAGGAAATACGGTGGTGATGATCGAGCATGACATGCGGGCGGTCGCCCAGGCGGACTGGGTGATTGATGTCGGGCCGGGCGCAGGCAGCGCGGGTGGCACCATCGTGGCGAAGGGAACGCCGCAACAGGTGGCCCGCGCGCGGGGAAGCAGGACAGCGCCTTTCCTTGCGCGCGTCCTGGCTCCTCTGTAGGGCCGAGCCATGCCCGGCCATCACCCTCGGCCAGATCCGGGGGCGGCCTGTCCAGCAAACGATGTTCAGGTCTCCCCGCGCCACTGGCTCATCAACATCTGCAGAAAGCGTTCCGCAGTAGGCGAGAGCAGGGCGCCCCGGCGACGGACGATCCCGATCGTGCGCGACACCACGGGGTTACCAATCGTGCGCGTCACCAGGGTCGGATGATCCCCGTCCGGCGTGGCCATCTTCGGCAGGACCGACACACCGATGCCGGCCTCGACCATGCCCAGTGACGTCGACAGGTGGGTCACTTCGTAGTGCCAGCTCAACTTGAGGTTCTCGCGCGCCAGGGCACCATCCAGCAGCGTGCGGTTGCCGCTGGTGCGATGCACGGTGATCAGCTGGTGCTCGGCCAGATCGGCCCATTCAACCCTGCGCTTGCGGGCCAGCGGATGATCGCGTCGGCAGGCCAGCACGAAGGGATCTTCGGCCAGCACGTCGAAATCGAGATTCGGATCGTTGGCGCCCATGAAGTTGATGCCGAACTCGACTTCGCCACGCTCTACCGCCTGCAGGCCTTCGGTGGCCGGGATATCCAGGATCCGGAAGCGCACGTTGGGATGCGCTTCGTGGAAACGCGCCATCACGCTGGGCAGGAAGTAGAACGCCGCCGTGGGCAGGCAGGCGATGGTGACGGTAGCGCCCCGCGTATCGTCCCGGCCCCGCAGTGAGAACAGTGATCCATCGAATTCCTCCAGCATGCGACGCACCAGCGGCAGCAGGTTCTCGCCGACGGCGGTGGTGCTGACGCTGCGCGTGGTGCGCTCCAGCAGTGGCGAACCCACAGCCTGCTCCAGCTTCTGTATCCGTCGGCTGAGTGCCGGCTGGGAGACGTGCAGGATCTCCGCGGCGCGGTGGAAGCTGCGCGTCTCCGACACTAGCAGGAATGCGCGTAGATCCAGGATTTCGCAATTGATGCTCATTGGGTATCAATCATCCAAAAATCAGCAATTCACAGATCAATTGGGGTCATGCCAGTATCGAATCACAGAGGGGTCATTCATCCCCTACACGCATCAATCTAGCACACGTATGTCCAACGATCTGCTCAGCATTCCCTGCGTACTCATGCGCGGTGGTACATCCAAGGGCCCGTTCTTCCTGGCCAGCGACCTTCCGGCGGACGTTGCTGAACGCGATCGCCTGCTGGTGGAAGTAATGGGGTCGGGCCATCCGCTGCAGATCGATGGCATCGGTGGCGGCAACGCACTGACCAGCAAGGTGGCCATCATCGATCGATCCAGCCGGGCAGACGCCGACGTGGACTATCTGTTCGCCCAGGTACGGGTGGAGCAGCAGGTGGTGGACACGTCCCCCAACTGCGGCAACATGCTGGCGGCGGTGGGCCCGTACGCCATCGAGCGGGGGCTGGTGCAGGCTCAGGATCCGCAGACCGAGGTGCGCATCCACAACGTCAACACCGGCAAGCTGATCATCGCCACGGTGGAAACGCCGGGTGGCCATGTGGTCTACCGCGGTGATACGCGCATTGCCGGCGCACCGGGCTCGGCCGCGCCGGTCAGGCTTTCCTTCCTTGATGCCGCAGGCGCCCGCACCGGCAAGCTGCTGCCCAGCGGCCACGCCCGGGAAACCATCGATGGCGTGCCGGTCAGCCTGGTGGACTGCGCCATGCCGATGATGCTGGTGCATGCCGAGGACCTGGGCGTGCGCGGTGATGCATCGCCCGCCGAACTGAACGCGGATGCCGCGTTCATGCGCCGGCTGGAAGCGCTGCGCATCGAGGCGGGCGCCCGCATGGGCATCGCCGACGCCGGCAACAAGGTCATTCCCAAGCCGGTGCTGCTGTCGGCGCCGCAACACGGCGGCGATCTGCAGGTGCGTTACTTCATGCCGCACCAATGCCACACCGCACTGGCCATTACCGGCGCGGTCGGCCTGGCTACCGCCGCCGTCACGCCGGGCACGCTGGCCCACACTTTGGTCGGGTGCCTGTCCGTTCCCGGCAGCATTACCCTCGAACATCCGAGCGGGGACCTGCAGGTGGGCCTCAGTCGCAGCTCGGATGACGCACCGGTGATTGCCAGCGTGGTCCGCACCGCACGCCGATTGTTCGAAGGTCGCGTGTTTGCGACAACGCCAGTGCCTGCCATGGCCAGTTCCACCCAAGCCCGCCAATGGACGTCAGCGGCATGATCTGAACCCGGCACGGCCGGCGCAGACGCGCATGCCTGCCATTACAACGTAGATGCTTCACTCCTGGGAGGGATGATGTACAAGCAGTTCTTCATGGCCGCGCTGTGCGCGGCCGGTCTGGCCGCGGCCGGTTGCAGCAACAGCGGGCGCCCCGATGGCGCATCCACCGGCACCGGTGACGATGCACCCGTGCGCATCAGCGTCGGCTCCTACAACCTCAACAACCTTCCGTTCTTCATTGCCGACGCCAAGGGCTACTTCAAGGACGTCGGCCTGGATGTAAAAACCGAGAACTTCGCCCAGGGTGGCTCGAAGGTGCTGCAGGCCCTGGTGGCGAATTCCACCGACGTGGCGGTCGGTTTCTACGACCACACCATCCAGATGCAGGCCAAGGGCAAGGACGTGGTGGCCTTTGTTCTGCTCTCGCGCAATTCCGGCCTGGTGATGGCGGGGCGCGAAGATGCCACGTTTGATCCTGCGCGACCGGAGTCCATCAAGGGCCAGAAGGTCGGCATCACGGCCCCAGGCTCCTCGTCCGACTTCTTCGTCCGCCACTTCCTGGCGCAGCACGATATTCCGGCCGACAGCATTTCGCTGATCGGCGTCGGCTCCGGCGCTGCTGCCGTCGCCGCGCTCGAGCAGGGCAAGATCGACCTGCTGGTCAACTACGATCCGGCCGCGACCCTGATCACCGAGCGCAAGGTCGGGAAGATCATCCTCGACGCGCGCAGCGACGAAGGCGCCCGCCAGGTCTATGGCGGGCTGTACCCGACCTCGGTGATGTATGCCAACCAGAGCTTCCTGGACAAGCGCCCCGAAGCGGCCGAGAAGATCGCCCGTGCCGAGCAGATGGCGTTGAAGTTCATCGCCGACAACAGTGCCGAGGAGATCGTTGCCGCGCTGCCGGACAGCTACGTCTCCGGCGACCGCGCCACCTATGCCCGCGCGGTGGAGAACGCGCGCGCGATCTTCACCCGCGATGGACGCTTCACGCCGGCCGACCTGGAGACGCCGTTGAAGGTGCTGCGTGAGTTCAATACCGATGTGGCCAAGGCCAACGTCGATCTGTCCAGGACCTACACCAATGCCTTCGTCGAACGTGCCAACGCTGCGGCGCCGGCTGCCCAACCGTAAGCGGAGGTAACCCCATGGCCCTCAATGCCACCGTGCGCCAACTCAACGGCGCGCCGCAGCTGGAGCCTGCACAGACCATGGTCGCCATCAACAAGGTGACCATGTCCTTCGGCGAGTTCACCGCCGTTCGCGATGTCGACATCCAGGTGGGTGACGGCGAGTTCCTCGCCATCGTCGGGCCCACCGGCTGCGGCAAGAGCACCATCCTCAATTCCGTGGCGGGCCTGCTGAAGTCATCCTCGGGCGACGTGGCCATCGATGGCCGCACGGTCAGCGGCGTGCAGGAGTCGGTCGGCTACCTGTTCCAGCAGGACGCCCTGCTGCCGTGGAAGACAGCTTTCCAGAACGTCGAGCTGGGCCTGCGCTTCCGCGGCGTGCCCGAAGCCGAACGCAAGGCCAAAGCCAACGCGTGGCTGGCCAAGGTCGGCCTGGCCGGTTTCGAGCATCGCTATCCGCACCAGTTGTCCGGTGGCCAGCGCAAGCGTGTGCAGATGGCGCAGGCGCTGATCGTCGAGCCGAAGGTGATCCTGATGGACGAGCCGTTCTCGGCGCTGGACATCCACACCCGCCACCTGATGCAGAACGAGCTGCTGCGCCTGTGGCAGGAGGATCGCCGCTCGGTGATCCTGATTACCCATGACCTGGAAGAAGCAATCGCGCTGGGTGACCGCGTGGTGGTGCTGTCCTCCGGCCCGGCGAGCCGCGTGGTGCGCAGTTTCGACGTGGATCTGGAACGGCCGCGCAATGTGGCCGAGATCAAGCTGGATGACCGTTTCACCGACCTGTACCGCGACATCTGGGCCTGCCTGCGCGGCGAAGTGGAGAAGAGCTATGCACGCCAAGACTGACAAGTTCATCCAGCTCGCGCTGGTAGTCGCCGTGTTCGGTGGCTGGGAAGGTGGCATCGCGCTCGGCGTGATCGATCCGTTCTTCTTCCCCTCGCCAACTGCCATCGTGCAGCAGGCCTGGACCTGGTTGTCCGATACCTCGTTCTACCAGCATGTCTACATCACCCTTACTGAAACCGCGCTGGGCTACATCATCGGCACCGGCCTGGGCGTGGCTGGCGGTGTCTGGCTGGGCCTGAGCCGCCGTTCGGCGCGCATCCTCGATCCCTTCATCAAAGGCTTCAACGCGATTCCGCGCGTAGTGCTGGCGCCGATTTTCGTGTTGTGGCTGGGGCTGGGCCTGTGGTCGAAGGTGGCGCTGGCGGTCACGCTGGTGTTCTTCACCACGTTCTTCAACGCCATGCAGGGCGTGCGCGAGGTGAACCCGGTGGTGCTGGCCAATGCCCGCATCCTGGGCGCAAGCCGCAGCGACCTGCTGCGCCATGTCTACTTCCCGGCAGCGGCCAGCTGGATCCTGTCCTCGCTGCGCACCTCGGTCGGCTTTGCCGTGGTCGGCGCGATCATCGGCGAGTACCTCGGCGCTTCGGCGGGCCTGGGTTACCTGATCGCGCAGGCCGAGGGCAACTTCAATGCCGTGGGTGTGTTCGCCGGCATCATCATCCTGGCCGCCTTCGTGCTGGTCATCGACGCCCTGCTGGACGTGGTCGAGAACAAGCTGATCACCTGGCGTCCCAACGCCCAGGCACAGGCCACCAGCTGACCGGGCCGGGCTGAGCCCGCCTGCCGCGCCGCCGGTCCGATCCGGCGGCGCGAGCTTCCTCCCCCGATCTTCCCCCGCACCACCGCAACAGGCCAGCGCCGGGCCAGGGGGCCGGCTGGCCGGAGAGAGAGTCCATGAACCCTTCCACCGTGCTGCCGCTGGCAGCGCTGCCGGTCGCGCTCGGCCTGCTGTTGGCCAGTGGCCACGCCGACGCCCAGTCTGTTTCATCCCCGCCCGCGCCATTGAGCCAGGCCGAGCTGTCACGCCTGGTGCAGCAGCAGGCGCTGCAGATCCAGCAATTGGAAGCACGCCTCCGCGCCGTCGAGGGCGGGCAGGGCACCGCGGCCGCACTATCCGCGCCGCCCGCGCCCGCACCCGCGCTGGAAACGCGGGTGGCCGCACTGGAATCCGGCCAGTCCAGGCAGCCCAAGGTCTCCTGGGCCAAGGGCGCACCCGAGTTCAGCAGCGCCGACGGCACGACGGTGTTCCGTCCCCGCGGCCGCCTGTTCGTCGATGCCTCCAGTACGGACGGTTCGGCGGTCGGTGATCGCAACGTTTCGGGCACCGAGGTCCGTTCGGTGCGCCTGGGGGCCGAGGGACGCTACGGCACACTGGGCTGGGTGGTGGAGGGTGACTTCGCCGACAACGCGGTGGCCTGGAAGTCGGTCTACGCCACGCTGGACCACACCCTGTTCGGCCTGCCAGCCGATCTCACGATGGGCAACCGCTTGAACGATCGCGGTATCGATGGCTCCAGCAGCACCTCCAACACGCCGTTCCAGGAACGCAACGTGGTCGGCACATTGATGCTGCCGCAGCGCGGCCTGTTCGGTGTCGGGCTGACCGAGCGGGTGTACGGAAAGGGCTGGCACGCCAGCCTGTCGGTGGCCGGCAACGATCTCAACAACGCCGGCACCGACAACGACAGCCAGACCTGGGCCACGCGCGTGCACTGGAATCCGCTGGACACCGCTGGTGCCACGTTGCATCTGGGCGCATGGGCGTTCCACGAGAAGATTCCCGCCGGGGCCAGCGGCGTGGTGCGCAGTTCGGCCATCGCGGGGCATTTCAACGATCTGGTCAGGATCACGCCGGGCACACTGCTGGGCGCCGAGCGCAGCACCGCCTACGGCGCCGAACTGGCCGGCTTCTTCGGCCCGGCGTGGGCAACGGGCGAGTGGGGTACGCGAAGCCTGCGCGGGGCCGATGCCGGCGGTCGCTACGATCGCGACCACGCGGCGTGGGCGATTTCTGCCGGCTGGTTCCTGGCGGGGGCGCTGCCGTCGTACTCGGGCAAGGCCGGTACCTGGGGGAAGGTGAAGGTCGCCGATCCGGTGACGCGCGGCGGCGGCGGTGCCTGGGAGCTGAAGGGCCGCTATGAAGACGTGGACTATGCCGAGCTGCCCAGTGGCGGTACCGGTAACGCGTGGACCCTGGGCGCGAACTGGTACCTCAACGATTTCAGTCGCGTGATGTTCGAAGCCGTGCGCTGGCAGACCCGTCACCGCAGCGGCAGTGCAATGGGCAGGGATGAAGGCACCACCTTCAATACCCGCCTGCAGCTGGTCTTCTAGGGCAGGGGCGCCGCCTGCACTCTGGTCACAGCAGCAACAACGCTGCGATGAGTGCAGGTGCCATCACCAGCGCGCCGACGCGCAGGAAGTCGAGCGCGCTGACATGCTCGCCTTCGCGACGCAACGCCATCAGCCACAGCATCGTGGCCAACGAGCCGGTCACCGACAGGTTCGGGCCCAGATCCACGCCGACCAGCAATGCGGCACGGGTCTGCGCCGGCAGGTCCGCCATCTGCCCCAACGAACCAGCCGCCAGGCCGACCGGCAGATTGTTGGCCACGTTGCTCAGCAGTGCAGCGGCGCCGCCGGCCAGCCAGCTGGCCTGGTGCGGCGACGTTTTCGCCAGTGCCTGCAGCGCGCTGGCCGAACTCTGGATGACACCGGTCTGCGCTACCGCTTCCACCAGCACGAACAGCCCCGCCACCAGCGGCAGCACCCCCCAGGATACGTGGCGCAGCAGCGGCAGCGGGCTGCGTCGCTGGCGGATCGCCACTGCCACCACGCTCAGCGTGCCCGCGCAGAAGGTGGTCAGGCCCAGCGGCCCGTTCAAGGCGGACGTAACCAGCAGCACCGTGCCGGTGAACAGCACACCCAGCGCACTCAGGCGCCCACCCTCGGTCAACGGGCGATGCGCCGGCGCGGCCACCAGCGGCTGGGCGATCTCGCGCCGATGCACCCAGCGCAGGACCAGATAGGTGGCACCGATCGCCGCCGCCGACGGCAGCGCGAACTGCGCCAGCCACTGCAGCAGCGGCGGCATGTGCTGGCCGTACACCACGAGATTGGCCGGGTTGGAGATGGGCAACACGAAGCTGGCCGCGTTGGCGATGAAGGCACAGACGAACAGGTAGGGCAGGGGATTGGCCCGGGCCGCCTTGCAGGCCGCGTAGACCGCCGGCGTCAGCACCACGGCCGTTGCATCGTTGGACAGGAATACCGTCACCAGCGTGCCGACCAGGAACACCAGGTCGAACAGGCGCCGCCCCGATCCGCCCGCGTGCCGCACCGCGTACAACGCCAGCCAGTCGAACAGCCCTTCGCGGCGTGCGAGCTCGGCCAGCACCATCATGCCGACCAGGAACAGGTAGACGTCGCGGCCTTCGGCGACTGCGTGCCAGGTAGTGCCGAACGACACAGTGCCGCTGAGCGGAAGCAGCGCGGCCGCACCGAGCGCCCACACATACTCCGGAATGCGGAACGGACGGAACAGCAGGCCGACAGTGGCAACGGCCACCGCCATCCAGATGATGAGGGAAGAATGGGAAGCGAGCATGGGGTAGGGGGCGTGCGCGGTGCCGTCCATCGACCGCGTCGCCGGTTCTCCGGCGCATGTGATCGGCGTGCAGGCGCCCGCTGCGATCAGTGCAAGTGCCGGGGTTGCGGCATCATACCGTGCCGGCTGCCCAGCAAAGGCCCTGACGCGGCACGTTACGTGACGGCCGCACCAGGGCATTCAACACCGCGCCTACTGCGACGCACACTCCACCTTGCGATCGAACTCGGTGCCCAGTACGACCGAGGTGATCGCAAGCGTTGTGCCCTTTCCGGCGCGCAGCGCAAACGGCACGTTCAAGCGGCTCATGTCCGCCCCGGCCTTGGCCAGGCACTTGAGGGGAACGCCCAGCCTGACCCACTCATTGCGCGGCGCCACCGACAGCGCAGGGCCCAGCGCAACCTCGGCAGCACAGGCCGCCCCGCAGGCGGTACCGAGTGTCACTGCGGCTTCTGCCGGGAGCTGTTCGACACGCACGGTTGCTACCACGGACAGCTCGCCGTTGGTCTCGCGCGACCAGTCCAGCGGAGTATTGGCCTGCAACGCCACCGTGGCCGGCGCCCGGAAACTGAACCGGCGTGCGCCCTCCTGCACATCGGTGTTGATTGCGACCATCGCCAGTGACTGGTCGGCAGTCGTTGCATTGGGATGCACGACATCGGTCGATTCGCCATTGGCGGCAGTCAGGCGAAGCATCAGCCCAGTGCCGGCCACACCACGATCGAACAGAGTACCGCTACCGGCGGCGTCCGGATCAATGCCCGGGTCCTCGGAAAGCGCAGGCAGATTTCCCTTGTCGGCATAGGTCAGGCCGTATCCGAAGGCGAACTGCGGGTCGTAGTCCTTCTGCCCCACGTTGTTCTGGTACTGGTTGGCGCGGCGTGGCCAGGAGTAGCTCAGCTTTCCGCGGAAGTCGTGTTGCACGCGCCCATCGGCCCCACGCAGCAGCACATCGGCCACGCCCCCACCTTCCGATCCCGGCAGCCACGCGGCCAAGAAGGCATCGGCTGCGTTGATTTCGCGGTTCAGCCACAACGGGCGCCCGCTCAGGAACACCCCCACGACCGGAATGCCGTCTGCCTTCAGGCGTCGCATCAGCTCCAGGTCTCCGGACTTGCCGTTCTTGAACATCAGGTTGGGCAAGTCGCCCTGGAACTCGGCATACGGATCTTCGCCGAACACCACGATGGCCACATCGGGCCGGCTGCGATAACGGCCATCGACCGCCAGTTCGGCCTGGCCGCCGCCCGACCTGACCTGTGCCTCCAGGCCTTCCCAGATCGTTTCAGCATTCGGGAAGTCCTCCCGACGCGTGCCATCGCCCTGCCAGCTGAGCGTCCAGCCGCCCGCCTGACGGCTCATGTCGTTCGCGGCATCGCCCGCAACCAGCACCCGTTGTTTCGGCGGGAGTGGCAGCAGCTGGTTCTGGTTCTTGAGCAGCACCAGCGATTCACGCACGGCCTGCCGCGCCACCTGGCGATGCGCCGGCGCCCCGAGCAGCTCGAATCTGCCGCCCAATGCGCGCTCGGACGGCTTGGGTTTGTCGAACAGGCCCATGCGCATCTTCGCCCGCAGAATGCGGCGGACGGCATCGTCCAGCCGCGCCTCCGGCAGGCTGCCGTCCTTCACGTGGGCCAGCGTGCTTTCATACATCCCCTTCCAGCTGTCCGGTGCCATCGCCATGTCCAGGCCCGCCACGTAGGTCCTGGCGCAGTCGGTGTTGCTGCAGCCCTTGATCTGGCCATGGCCGTTCCAGTCACCGACCACGAAGCCGCCGAAGCCCATCCGGCCCTTCAGCACATCGGTCAACAACGGCTTGTGCCCATGCATCTTCTCGCCATGGAAGCTGTTGAAGGACGCCATCACCGACTGCGCGCCCGCATTGATCGCCGGCAGGTATCCGGCGGCATGGATGTCGCGCAGTTCTGCCTCGCTGACCGTGGTGTTGCCCTGGTCCTTGCCGTTGCCCGTGCCGCCATCGCCGAGAAAATGCTTGACCGTGGTCATCACGTGGTGGTCGTCGAGGAAGTCAGCAGCCCCCGCCTTGCCCTGCAGGCCTTCGACGAATGCCCCTGCATAGCTGGCCACCAATGCCGGATCTTCCGAGTAGCCTTCGTACGTGCGCCCCCAGCGGTCGTCCTGCGGAACGGCCACGGTCGGCGCGAAGGTCCATTCCATGCCGGTCACACGGGTTTCGGCAGCGGTGATCCTTGCGATCTCGCGCAGCAGTTCCGGGTTGCGCGCTGCGCCCAGGCCGATGTTGTGCGGGAACAGAGTGGCACCCACCACATTGCTCTGGCCATGCATCGCATCAATGCCCCAGACGATGGGAATGGCCTTGCCACCGTTGCGCGTGTCCATCGAGGCTTCCCAGAACGCGTCGGCCAGTGCAAGCCATTCGGCGGGTTTTGCGTTGTAGCGGCCACCTGGGTCGGATGCGCCGCCCGCCAGTATTGAACCCAATCGATATCTGCGCACGTCGTCGGGCGTGATGCTGGCGATATCGCCCTGTACGATCTGGCCGACCTTTTCTTCCAGCGTCATTGATGCGATCAGCGCGTCGATGCGTCGTTCCATGGCCGGATCGTTGGCCAGCGGCCAGGTTGCCTTGGGCCAGTGCGCGGGAGTGATGGTACCTGCGTCGTTCACCGGGGCAGGGGCCGCACCGGTCGCAGGCACCAGCGCCATGGCAAGCGATGCAGCCAGCATCAGGCGGTGTGGACGTAAAACGGGGTTGCGCTTCGCACGATCGGAATGACGGACGTTCATCGGAACAATCATCTCGGAAGGGTGGCTTGGATGGGCTCGGCGACCAGAAAGCAACCTGACAGCGTTGTCAGTCGAAGTCGAGCATACCCAGCCCGTGGAACGAATGCTTGCTGCACAGCGGCATGGGTTTTGAGGATAAAGTTGCATCTGCATCCACATCCCGTGGTGCAGGATTTCGGTAGAGATGGTGAGGCTATGACGGGCAGAGGGCGGGGGATGCCGGGACCTGAGCAGGTGCTCGCAGGCAGGCCGGGACGCGTGCGGATCGAGGATGTCGCGGCAACGGCCGGGGTCTCGATGAAGACCGTCTCGCGGGTGCTCAACAACGAGCCGAACGTCTCCAAGAGCACCCGCGCCCGGGTGGACGCGGCAGTGGAAAAGCTGCGTTACCGCCCCTTGCCCTCGGCACGGGTCCTCGCCGGCCGGCGTTCCTACCTGATCGCGATGCTCTTCGATAATCCGTCCTCGAACTATCTGATGGAGATCGAGATGGGGGTGCTGGATGCCTGCATGGAACAGCACTACAACCTGATGCTCGCTCCGCTGATCTACGACGCGGCCGATATCGTGGAAAAGGTCGAGTCATTGATCATGCAGTCGCAGCTCGACGGCGTGGTGCTGACGCCGCCCCTGACCGACGACACGGCCCTGCTGGAACGCCTGGTCGACCTGGGCATTCCGTACTCCAGCATTTCGGCGAAGGAACAGAACCGGAACGTGGGCGTCGTCGTGGATGAAATCGGCGCGGTGGTGGCGCTGATCGCACACCTGGCCTCGCTGGGCCATACCCGCATCGCCCATATCAAGGGACACGCCGCGCATGGCGCAAGCATGTGGCGCCTGGCAGGCTATCGCGAAGGCCTGCGCAGGGCAGGCCTGCGCTACGACCCCAGCCTGGTGCTGGAAGGTGAGTTCTCATACGAATCCGGCTACATCGGCGCCAACGCACTGCTTGATCGGCCTGATCGGCCGACTGCCATCTTCGCTGCCAACGACGATATGGCGGCCGGGGTCATCTGCGCGGTGTTCGAGCACGGCCTTTCGGTGCCGGGCGACATCTCGGTCTGTGGTTTCGATGACACGCCGATCGCCCGCCAGATCTATCCGGCGTTGACCACGGTCTGCCAGCCCACCCGAGAGATGGGCCGGCGGGCGGCCATGGAGCTGATCAAGGAAGTGCGCGAGCTCGGCAGCGGTGGCGTGGTCGATATTGACTACGCCCTGCAGGTCCGGCGATCCACAGGGCCGGTCCGTCACGATTGAACGCGGTCCAACGGCCTGCCGGCGCGATCGGGACGCCGCGCTGGCAGGGCAGGGGCGCGGTTCAGCTCAGTGGCCCGCTTCGGTTGCCAATCGCTCCAGATCAACACCCTGGCGACGAAGTGTACGGCCGGCCGCCCAGGCGTAGAACGCCAGATAACAGAAACACAGCACGCCAATGATGAAGCTGTAGTGCACGCCGACCTTGTCGGCAAGCGCACCCTGCGCCCAACTGACGATGCCGCCGCCCATGATCATCATGATCAGCAGGCTGCTTGCCTGGTTGGTATGGCGGCCCAGGCCGCTGATGGCCAGGGTAAAGATGCAGGGCCACATCGTGCTGCAGAACAGCCCGACACTGATGAAGGCGATCACACTGGTCATGCCGGTGGTGAACATGCCGACCAGCTGCGCCGCAATGCCACACACGGCAAAGTACAGCAGCATGCGCGATGGACTGCCCTTGCTGGCCAGGGTGGCGATGATCATCAGGACGATCACCGGCGCGTAGTGCAGGAACTGTGCGGAGTCGTGGCCAGAGATCGCGTTGACGGCAAGGTAGATGGCGAATGCAATGAACGGCAACACCAGCATCAACAGCTTCCGGGTGCCTGCGCGCACATCGAACGCGCCTGCGGCACCACCCCAGCGGCCGATCATCAGGCTGGCCCAGTACAACGACACGAACGGGGCGATCACCGAGGTTTCCAGCCCCAGTCCACCCTTGCTCAAAGGCTGTTCAAGGTAGGCTGGAAGATTGTCGATGGTCGATACCTCCACGCCGACGTAGAGGAAGATCGCGATCATGCCCATGACCAGCTGCGGGTAAGCGAGCGCAGATCTGCGATCTGTCTGGTGATCTGCCCCGGTTGCACCTGCGGGGGCCGTCGCGGACAGCTCGACATGATTGGGCACGCTCGAGAGCCGCAGCAGCACGGCTACCAGTACGAAGGCGGCGCCCAGCACCAGGTATGGGATCTTTACGCTCTCGATGCTCGCCTCTGTGTTGCCCGCTGACACGCTGCCAAAGATGGCAATGCTCACCAGCAGTGGGCCTACCGTCGCGCCCAGGTTGTTGACACCGCCGGCCATGGTCAGGCGCTGCGATCCAGTGGCCGGATCACCCATGATCACCGCCAGCGTATTGGCTGCGATCTGCTGGAGCGAGAAGCCCAGGCCAACGATGAACAGGCCGGACAGCATCAGTGCAAACGAGCCGGTGTTGGCCGCGGGATAGAAGAGCAGGGCACCCAGTGCCGAGACCAGCAGGCCAAGGCAGATGCCGTTGCGGTAGCCCACCCTGTGCAGCAGGTCGCTGCCGATGGCGCGGGAGACGGCGATGTAGATCAGCGAACCGGCGGTGTAGGCAACGTAGAAAGCCATCGCCACGTACATGCTCTGCGCCTGGCTGAGATGGAACGCCTTCTTGAACACCGGAATGAGGATGCCGTTGCTTGCGGCAACGAAGCCCCAGAAGAAGAAGACGGTGATGAGTACACCGAACTGCGACCAGCGGGTTGTGTGTTTCATGATTCTCGTGTCATCGCGGGCAGGGCGACGCCCCGTGCGTTGTCGCAGAGGGCGGGAGGTGGTGATTGCGCACGGAGGGCCGGCGAAACCGGCCCTCTTCAAGGCTGCGTTGCTCAGAACTGGTAACGCAGGCGCAGGCCGTAGCTGCGCGGATCGTTCAGGAAGCGGACGTTGATGCCGGAACCCACCAGGGCCTTCTGCGAGACGTCGTTGCCCAGCAGATTGTTGCCCCAGGCTTCCACCCGCCAGTTGCCGCTCAGTGAGGTGAAGCCGATGCCCGCGTTCAAGGTGGTCTCGCCCTTCTGGCGGTCAGGGAAGCCGGCCGCAGCGGCACTTTCGGTACGGTCATGGACCAGTTCACCAGTGGCCGGATCCTGTCGGATGAACTCTACGTCCCGGTTGTTGTACTGGGTGAGATAGAAGGCCGAGCGGTACGAGGCCAGCAACTGCCAGTCGAAGGTGCCAAAGCGCAGCTCGGTCGTATGCTGCAGGCGCACGTTGAAGGTGAGCTTCGAGGCCAGCGGCAGTTCATTGCCGGACAGGTCGATCAACGAAGTGGCGCCACCGGCGTCGTAGTTCTGGCTGCGGACATCGGCGACGGTGCCGCGCTTGATCTCACTGTCCATCCAGAGTGCATTGATGTTGACCATGAAGTTGTGCGGGAGTCGCAAGGTGCTTTCCGCCTCCAGGCCGTACACAGCGGACTTGCCGACGTTGCGGTTGACCAGCGCATAGCCGGTGGCTTCACCGGTGGTCGGGTTGGTGGCGATCACCGCCAGGTCCTGGAACACCTGGTCGCTGTAGTCGTAATAGAACCCGCTGACGTTGAAGGTCGAGGTGCGACCCAGCATCTGGAAGGAGTTCTTGCTGCCGATTTCGTAGGCAATGATCGATTCGGGCTTGAAGGTCTCGGGAATCTCCTTCGGATCAAACGTGTCGTTGAAGCCGCCCGCCTTGTGGCCGGTCGACACCAGGCCGTACAGCAGGCTGTCGTCGCTCACGTCGTACTCGAAACCCGCGCGCCAGTCGGTAAAGCTGAACTTGCTCTTGCCGAACTGCTGGGCCGGAATCGCGCTGACCTGGGCCCAGCTCTGGTACGGGCAATCGACGGTATCGCCACCGATGTCGGGACGGTCCACGCAGCCGAATGGGCCGCCATCGGGCACCGCGCCGATCTGCTGCAGCAAGGTGTCGTTGCGACCGTGTCGCAGCACGCCCTGCAGCAGGAAGCGGGCCATCTCCGCCTGCGAGGTGATGTTGCTGACATCAAAGTTCGGACGGCTCATGAACGCGGGCTCGAAGCCGGGCGTGCCGAGGCGCGTGGCAAAGTCCCCGCCCTGGCCAGGCAGGCCCAGCGACCAGTTGCCGCCGATGCCGTAACGCGACTTCTTCTCCTCGGAGTAGCGCAGGCCGCCCTTCAGGCGCAGGCGATCGTTGACGTCGAACGTGCCATCGGCGAACACGGCGGAAGACTTGCCATTGACCTTGGGCATGGTGAATTCAGTGCCCGAGTACCAGCGCCCTTTGTCCACCAGCGAAAGGTAGCCCACCCGCTGGTCCTCGTTGAAGTGGAACAGGCCGGTGGTCCAGCGCAGCCGCTCGTCCTGGTCGGACGTGAACCGCAGCTCATGTACCTGCGACTCCGACTCGGTCAGCCAGTACTGGGTGGAGTAGTTGTCGTAATCGATGCCACCGGGGTTGCTGGGCGATACCGGATCGATGTTGCGGCCCGGCCAGAGGATGCCTTCGCTCTGCGCATTGGTCTGGCGGTAGTCCACGTTGCGGTAGCTGCCGTTGTACTCCACCGCCACCTTGCCGAAGTCGTAGGAAATGCTGGTCTGCGCCCCCCAGTTGGTGCTGTCGAGCTTGCCCTGCGCGCCACGGTAGATGATCTTCCGCAGGTCGACATCGTCCGGCAGGTAGCCGGCCCTGGCGGCGGTGTAGACGTTGGCGCCGGGATAGCCCGTGCCGCCTTCCTTGCCGATGTCGGCCATGGCGAAGATCGACAGCTTGTCATCCGGCTGGTAGAGGAACGACAGTCGAGCGCCCCGGTCGTCCTGCACGCCAGCCGGTTCCAGGTCCTGCGCGCGCCCCGCATTCTTGAACGGAGAGTCCTTCTCCACCTTGTAGCCAGCCACGCGGAAGGCCGCGCCACCACCGATCGGGAGATTCAGGGCGAACTCGCCACCGCGATGGTCACGATTGCCGGCCTCGGCCTGAACATACCCACCGAACGCTTCCAGGTCGGGGCGCTTGGTGATGATGTTCAGCGTGCCGGCCAGCGCATTGCGGCCGCGCAGCGTGCCCTGCGGGCCCTTGTTGATTTCCACCCGCTCGACATCGTAGAACATGCCGCCCAGACCGCGCGGTCGTGCAATGTAGGCCCCGTTGATGTGAGGCGCGGCGCCCGGATCACCCAGTTCGGTGTTGTTCGAAGAGCCCACGCCGCGGATGAAGATCTCCAGGTTGCCTTCCTGGTTGGCCATGCTCATACCCGGCACCAGGGCCTGGATGTTGCGCAGCTCATTGTTGATGCCCAGCGCACGCGTATCGTCCGCGGAGATTGCCTGGGCGGTACCTGCATATTTCTGCAGGTCCTGTTCCCGGCGTTCGACAGTGACGATGACGGCGTCCAGCGTTGAGGCCTCCCGTGCCTCGCTGGTGGCGGTCGAGCTGCTTTCCTTGACTGATTGCGCTGCGACCGGCAGCGCTGCAGTGGCGGTGACGATGGTGGCAAGTACTGCCTGTGCGAGTGTGCTCTTCCTGAAATGGCCGGTCATAGGGTCCCTCTCTCCCCATAAGTGATGTCTGGACGTTCCCGCGCCACGCGCCGGACGTGGGCTCTTCTTGTAAGCGCGGCCTGACAACGCTGTCAATCAGAATGAACGATGGATGACCAGAAGCTCGGGAAATCAGACAGTTGAGCGATCAGCAGTGCTGCCTGGCACGCCGCATTTGCTGCAATGCGAAACGAAATCGAGCGGCGTTGCGCCCTGCCTGCGACTGCAACGGCTGGATTGGAACCATCAGAAAGCGGATCGGCAGCAAGGGCCATCGGCTTCGCGTATCCGCTGGCGGGCTGCGGGGCCATGCAGGTGGCGTGGTGCTGATGCTGTCATGTGGCCGGGCATGACTTCAGGCACTCAGTCTTGACTACAGTTGTAGTCAATATGGGCAGGCATTCACCGGAAGAGATGCCCATGAAAACTGCACGATGGTTGTCCAGCTTCGCGGCCTTGATGCTGGCCCTCCCTGCACTGGCCAGCACGACCACCACGGCCGACGCCGTCGCGACGATCGAACGCAACGCCCGTGCCGCGCATTCCGACGCGGTGCTTGTCTGGAAGGATGGAAAAACACTGCTGGAGCCACAGCCAGAGACCGGCGAGGAGCCGGTTCACCTCATGTCGGCCACCAAGTCGGTGGTGGCACTGGCCATCATGCTACTGCTGGACGACGGAAAACTGGCCTCGGTCGACGAGCCGGTAAGCAACATCTTCGCGGAGTGGAAGCAGGGGCGGAAAAGGGACATCACGGTACGCATGCTGCTGGACCATACCTCTGGCCTGCAGAACGTGGCCAACGCGGGGGAAGAGCTGGAAGCTGCGCCGGACCTGGTCAAGCTCGCACTGGCGGCAGAGCTGAGCAGCGATCCAGGTACCACGTTCTCCTACAACAACAAGGCTACCAATCTGCTGCCCGGCATTGTCGAGCGTCTGGCAGGGGAACCGATGGATGCCTACCTTGAGAAGCGCCTGTTCAGACCGCTGGGCATTGCCCGATATACCTGGTTGAAGGACGGTGCGGGCACCCCCTTGGGCATGGCCGGATTGTCGCTGAGTGCCCGCGATCTGGCGAAGATCGGGCAGCTACTGCTTGATGGCGGCGTGACCCCGGCGGGTACGCGCATGCTGAGCGAGCGATCGGTGGCACTGCTGACTGGAGCAAGTGCCCGCTCCCCGGATGTTGGTCTTCTGTGGTGGCGCATTCCAGCATGGGAGCGTTATGAGCTGAAGGGCCAGATGGCCGGCTTCCTGGCGCAGCATGGGGTCAGCGCTCCGGTCCAGCAGGCATTGCTGGCCACCGGGGGCAGGGTATTCGACAGCAAGAGTGCATTGATTGCGTACGTGGCGGAGCGCCTTGGGGCGGACTGGCCGCAGCACTATGGCAGCGAGATCACCGGTCGTGGACTCAAGCTGTCCGACATGTTCGACATCCAGCGCGGCCCAACTGTTGCCTACGCCGCCAACGGTTACCTGGGCCAGCACCTGGTCATCGTTCCGCAACAGCAAGTGGTTGCCGTGCGCCTCATCCACCGACGCGACAGCCATCGCGCTCCACTGGATGACTACGCGACCTTCCCGGCGGATGTACTCACGCTGGCCCAGGCGCTTCAGTGAACGGAGGAGCCGGGCCTGCGCCCGGATCCTCGTCCACTGCTTCATGCTGCTGGCCGGAGTGGCAGGGTCTGGCAGGGCGCGCCACTACTTCGGCATCAGCACGGTATCGACAACGTGGATGACGCCATTGGATTGGTTGACGTCGGCGATGCTGATACCTGCTTTGCCGCCCTTGGCGTCGATCACCCACAACGTGCCGTCGTGAAGTGCCACGGTAAGCGGCTCGCCTTGCACTGTCTTCAGCGTGGCTTTTCCACCGTGCTTCCTGGCATCGGCCAGGAGCTGGGCGGAACTGAACCGTCCTGGGACCACGTGGTAGGTGAGGATCCGGGTGAGCTGCGCCTTGTTTTCAGGCTTTACCAGTGTATCGACCGTGCCTGCTGGAAGTTTGTTGAAGGCCGCATTGGTGGGCGCAAAGACGGTAAAGGGACCGGCGCCATTGAGGGTCTCGACCAGGCCTGCTGCCTTGACCGCTGCCACCAGAGTGGTGTGATCCTTGGAGTTCACGGCGTTTTCAACGATGGTCCTGGTCGGGTACATCTCGGCCCCGCCAACCATTACCGGAGCTGCGGCGAAGCTGGCGGAAGCGGCTGAGACGAGTAAGGCGAAGCTGACTGCGGCGGCGATGCGCTGAAGAGCGTTCACGGTGCGTTCCTCGATAGGATGCCCGCACAGCGCGGGCATCCTACATACGGCTGGCGGGAGCGCCTGGATGCACCGGATGCAGGCCGGGTCAGTCAGGGGGAGGGCCGTGATGCGTGTCGAAATTCTCCCTGCAGCGGCGGAATTCCTCGGCGTGTCCCACTACCCAGGTCCACATCGGGATCATAAGAACCAGCAGCTCCCTGCCCAGCGGAGTGATGGTGTACTCCACGCGCGGCGGAACCTCACGGAAATCCTGCCTATGGATCAGTCCGTCCCTTTCAAGCTGACGCAGGGTACGCGTCAGCATACGCTGCGTGACTCCTTTCATCCGCCGCGCCACATCGGCGTGACGCAGTGTTCCGTAGACCCCCAGGGCGTGAATGATGCCCAGCGACCAGCGGCTGCCGGCATGCGCGAGCACCTCGCGGCGCAGACCGTCGTCGTCCGCGCTCATGCCGTCGCATATCGATTGTGAATGTCGCAGAAGCTCATCGGTGCTCATGAACGGTGCGGTCGGTATCATCGGTGTGCCTTCTTACGTGGCAACTAGGGAGGGGCGCAGAATCGCCGCCATCGTACACACAGATGGTGGTTTCAATGTCTCCCCCGATTGTTTCCCGCTCAATCCTGGTGCTGGGTGCCGGCGAACTCGGAATGCCCGTCATCCGCAACCTGGCCCAGCTCGCGGTTGTGCATGACGCAACCATCAGCGTGATGCTGAGGCCTGCGTCGATTGAATCCACACTACCGGACAAGCGTACGGTCATTGACCAGATCCGCTCGCTGGGAGTGGCCCTCGTTCCTGGCGACCTGGTCACTGCCACGGTCGATGAGCTGGCTGATCTATTTTCCGGTTATGACACGGTCATCGGCTGCACCGGCTACGCCGCTGGCCGCGACACTCCCATGAAGGTAGCGCGCGCCGCCGTGAAGTCGGGCATTACCAGGTACTTCCCTTGGCAATTCGGGGTCGACTTTGACGCCATCGGACGCGGCGGGCCACAGGATCTTTTCGACGCCCAGCTGGATGTACGCGACTATCTCCGCTCACAGGCCGAAATGGACTGGGTGGTCATTTCCACCGGCATGTTCACCAGCTACCTCTTCGAGCCGGAGTTTGGCGTCATCGATCTTCCCGGCAGAAAGGTCAATGCACTTGGCACAGCCTCCAATGCGGTTACGCTGACCACACCAGAGGACATCGGTGCAATGACTGCACAGATCGTCTTCCACTCGCCCCCCCTTCGAAACGAGATCGTCTATCTTGCGGGAGACACGGTCCGTTATGAGCAGCTGCCCGCCATCCTTGAGGAAAAGTTCGGTGCTCCCTTCAAGCTGATCGTGTGGAGCGTTCCCCAGCTGATGGAGGAGCTTGCCAGTGACCCATCAAACATGATCAGGAAGTACCGTGCTGCCTTCGCCCAGGGCAGGGGCGTCTCCTGGAGCCTGGACGGGACGTTCAATGCCAGCATTGGCGTGAAACTGGAGGGTGTCGACGACTGGCTGAAAGCCCACTTCGAGACTTGATGAGCCGTTGAGCGGCAATCGCGTGGACGAAAACGGATTCTCCTACAGACTCCAATCGACCCGCAGGCCGGCGATCAGCGCATTCGGCAGGTCCCGCTGGCGTGCGGGTTCGTTGAACTGGTCCGGATGCACGATGTAGTGCAGGTTCGGCGCGACCCGAAGCTGGGGGGTGACCTGGATGCCATAGCTCAGCTCCATCATCACCTGGCTCCCGTGCGGGGTGCCGCTGCCGCCCGCTGCGGCACGGGCAAGGCGCAGGTTTTCCAGCGCGATGCTGCTGTACTTCTGCTGGGTCACGACGAAGGCGATGCTGTCCTGCGGTCGGCTGGCGAACGTACCTTTCTGCACCAGCCCGGCCTGAAGGAAGTGATCCTCGATCACCTGGCCGGAGGTGCCCTTGAGCGCGGCGCCGAAAAGGGTCAGGCCACGGCCGCTGCCATCGCTGCTGAGCTGCTGCTCGAAGCGGGCGAACGCACCGGAGCGACCATGACGTGTCGCGTACTCCTGGCCACTGAGCAGCGCCGGCGTGCCATTGGCATCGCGCAGCGGGTCGCGGTAGGTCGAGTTGTCCTGCCAGCCACCCAGTTCGTAGCGGGCCTTCAAGCGCGCCGACGCGGGGCTGCGCCAGCCGATCGTGTAGGGCACGATCCAGCCAGTGGCCTGGTTCGTGCTCCATTTCAGGCCGTGCTGGCCATCTTCGGCCTGGCTCGGGTCGACCTGGTACGCGCCCACGCGTACGTAGACATCCGGCGTCACCCATGCCGTGGCATCAGCCATCCAGCTCGATACAGGCCACCAGGTGAAGTTGCTGGTACGGAATACGTAGGTCGGGTTGCCGCAGGCCGAGTTGCCCTGGAAGTACTGGCACAACTCCGAACCTAGATGATGGATGTTGGCGACGCTGCGTCCCGCCTCAAGCACCAGCCGGTCGTCCAGCAGTTTCTGCTCCAGCGTCAGGTTGGCCAGGCGCGTGCCCTGGCCACCGAAGATTTCCTGCACCGAGGTGCTGTTGCCCGTGCTGCTGTTGGCGAGGTTGGTGCCATGACGATTGATGCCGTAGGCCTTGATCGTCGCGCCTCGCCAGCCAAACGCAGCGTCCAGGTCCACGTCGGCACCGAACATCAGTTGGCCGGCATAGGCCGTGCCGCTGCGCTTGCCCCCATCGAGCGTGGCGGCGGCCTCGCCGGTGTAGGCGAGCTTGGGAGTGAAGACGTCGCTCGCGTCTGCGGTGGCAGCCAGGGATGGCAGGGCAAGCGCGATCACCATCGGCAACACGTGTCGGGAAGAGCGGGTCATGGGCGAGGGTCCTTGTGCAGGGCGTAGGTCGCTGCGCCCCTGCGTGCGCAGGGGAGGTGGCAGGGTCTTGGCGATGGGGTGGATCAGGCCGGCGTGGTGACCGGCTTCTTGAGGATGCGCAGCGCGACCGCAGTGACAGCCACGCCGGCCAGCAGTGCCAACAGGTAGATGCCGAGGTGAGTGACTGCGTTCGGGATCGGCAGCACGAACACGCCGCCGTGCGGCACCTTCAGCTCGACGCCAGCGGCCATCGAGATTGCACCTGCCACGGCAGAACCAAGGATCAGCGCCGGAATGGTGCGCAGCGGATCACGTGCGGCGTAGGGGATCGCGCCTTCGGTCACGAAACTGAGGCCAAGCACGCCGGCGGCACCGGCCGTGCCGCGCTCCTCGGCGGTGAAGCGGTTGCTGAACAGCCATGTCGCCAGTGCAATACCCAGCGGCGGCGTCATGCCGCCGATCATCGTCGCCGCCATCGGCGTGTAGACCTGGCTGGAAATCAATGCAGTAGAGAACGCGTAGGACGCCTTGTTGACCGGCCCGCCCATGTCCACCGCCATCATTCCGCCCAGCAGCAGGCCAAGCAGGATCGCGCTGCCGCCCTGCATGCCGCGCAGCCAGTCGGTCAGCCACGCCAGCAGCCCGGCGACCGGCGTGCCGATCACGTACATCATCAACAGGCCGACCAGCAGCGTGCCCAGCACCGGCAGGATCAGCACCGGCTTGAGGCCTTCCAGGCTGCGCGGCAGGCGCAGCGCACGGTTGATCCAGTGCACGCCATAACCTGCAATGAAGCCAGCCAGGATGCCGCCGATGAAGCCAGCATCCATGTTCACTGCTACCAGTCCGCCGATCATGCCGGGCGCAATGCCGGGCCGGTCGGCGATGGAGTAGGCGATGTAACCGGCCAGCGCCGGCACCATCAACATGAAGCCGGACTTGGCGCCGATCTGGAACAGCGACCACGCCAGCGTGCCCTTGTGCGCGTCATCGAAGGCATAGATGCCGCCGAGTGCGAACGCCAGTGCGATCAGCAGGCCACCGGCAGTGACGAACGGCAGCATGAACGACACGCCGGTCATCAGATGCTTGTAGGGGCCGGTGGCCCTGGTTTTTTCGGCCGTGCGGCCCGGAGTCGCGGTACCGGCCTGCACGCCGGCCTCGGCCAGCGCCTTGCGGATCAGGTTCTGGCCATCGTTGATCGCCGGCTTGGTGCCACTCTTGAACAGGCGCTTGCCGGCGAAGCGCGACAGATCGACTTCGCGGTCTGCGGCGATCAGGACGAGGTCGGAGGCAGCGATTTCCTCGTCACTCAACGCGTCCTGCGCGCCCACCGAGCCCTGGGTTTCGACCCGGATTGCATGGCCCAGTGCCTTGGCGGCCTGTTGCAGGCCCTCCGCCGCCATGAAGGTGTGGGCGATGCCGGTGGGGCAGGAGGTGACGGCGACGATGCGCTTGCCCGCATGCGTGCCGGCGTTGCCCGACACCGCGGCCACGAGCGGTGCGAGCGCCGCAACCGGGTCGTCCAGTACCTCGCCCAGGCTCGCATGCACGATCCCGGCATTGGCGAAGCGCGCGATGTCCGCCTCACCGTCACCCACCAGCAGCAGGTGCGTCGCGGCGGCGGCGTTCGAGGCAGACAGCGCGCCGGTCACGCCCTGGTCGCTGCGGATCTCGATCATCAGCTCGAGCCCGCGCTGGCGGGCGGCGCGGCGCAGCGCTTCGGCGGCAAGAACCGCCTCGATGCTGCGTTCGCCGGCGGCGATGACTACGTTGGAAGCGTGCATGGAAACTCCTGGAATTCTTCGGGCTCGTGCTTGCCGAAGGCGCTGCGGTCGGCCCGAAGCCGCCGCCGTGCTCCCGGCAGGGGGGTCAATCCAACCGCTCGATCAGTACATCGCCGGTCCACCCGCGTACCTGCGCCGGGTCCAGCCGTCGTGCGTCACCGCTTTGCAGCCGGCTCATCGAGAACGCGGTCGCCAGCCGCGCGCAGCCGTCCAGATCGATGGACGGCTCCAGCAGGGCGGCAGCGATGCCGGCCACCATCGCGTCGCCCGCACCGACCGTGCTGCCCTGGGCCAGTCGCGGCGGTCGTGCGACCAGCGCGCCGCTGCGATCAATGAACAGCGCGCCGTCGGTGCCCATCGAGATCGCTACGAGCGCAACGCCACGTTCGACCAAGGCCTGGCCAGCGACGCGCAGGGCGCTGCGGTCCGGCAGCGGGGTGCCGGTCCAGGCCTCCAGCTCCTGGCGGTTGGGCTTGACCGCGTAGGGCAGCGCACCGGCGGTGTCACTCAATGCAGCCACAAGTGCGTCGCCACTGGTGTCCAGCAGCACGCGCGCACCGGCGGCGGCGGCCTGCGCCTGCAGTCGCGCCCATGCATCGGACGGCAGTCCAGACGGCAGGCTGCCGGACAGCACCACCGGAAGGCCCGGCAGCAGCAAGGCGCCAAGCCTGCGCGACACTGCGTCCAGAGCGGTATCGTCGAGGGCCAGGCCGGGCAGGTTGATGTCGGTGGTTTCGCCGTTGTCCTCGTCAACCAGCTTGATGTTGGTGCGGGTGCTGCCGGGGATACGCAGGCAACCATCCACGATGCCGCGCGTGGAGAAGAGCGCGCCGAACACACCGTCGTTGCCGCCACCGAGCACGCCCAGCGCGGCGGTCGGCACGCCCCAGTCGGCCAGGCAGGCGGCCACGTTGATGCCCTTGCCACCCGCATCGTCGCGGCTGCTGCGGGCGCGGTGCACATGGCCCGGCCGCAGGCTGGCCAGCCGCACGGTCTGGTCGATCGCCGGGTTCAAGGTAACGGTGACGGCGCGGGCGTTCATGCGCGGGCTCCGTCGAGGGCGCGCACCTGCTCGGCGGTTTCGCAGTCCAGCGCCGTCGCAGCCAGCGTTTGCAGATCGGCCAGCGCGCTGCCACGCAGGCGTGCCTTCACGGACGGGATGTCGTTCGGGGTCATCGACAGTTCGTCCACGCCCAGCCCTGCCAGCAGCATCGCGCCGAACGGATCGCCGGCCAGGCCGCCGCAGACACCCACCCAGCGCCCCTGCGTGCGTGCGCCGTCCACCGTGGTGCGGATCGCGCGCAGCACGGCCGGGTGCAGGCTGTCGGCCTCTGCGGCCAGCTCCGGGTTCTGGCGATCGATCGCCAGCACGTACTGGGTCAGGTCGTTGGTGCCGATCGAGAAGAAGTCGGCGTGGCGCGCCAGCACATCGCTCTGGGCGGCCGCGGCCGGTACTTCGATCATGATGCCGATCGGCACGTCGGGGGCCTCGAGTTCGGCGCGCAGGCGCTCGCAGATGGCACGCAGTGCGACCAGTTCAGGCACCGAGGTGATCATCGGGAACATGATGGACAGGCGTGCCCCTTCCTTCGCTGCGCGGTACAGCGCACGCAGCTGCGGCTCAAGCAGATCCGGGCGGCGCAGCAGCAGGCGCGCGCCGCGCACGCCGAGGAACGGGTTCTCCTCGTGCGGCAGCTCCAGGTGGGCGACCTGCTTGTCGCCACCGATATCGAGCGCACGCACGATCAACGGACGGCCTTCCAGCGCTTTGGCCATCGCCATGTAGGTTGCGTACTGCTCCTCCTCGCTGGGCGTGCTGCCGCGTTCGAGGAACAGGAATTCGGTGCGCATCAGGCCGACACCTTCCGCGCCCTGTTCCAGCGCCAATGGCACCTGCTCAGGCAGGTTCACGTTGGCGCCGATGTCGATGCGATGGCCGTCGGTGGTCTGCGCCGGCTGCGCGCGTTGTGCGGCTTCGCGCGCGCGGATCTGCTGCTGCTCGGCGATCCAGGCGCGTGCCGAAGCAAGATCGGCCTCGGAAGGGGACAGGTAGAGCCGCCCGCTGCTGCCGTCGATGATCGCTTCGCGGCCGGCCTGGATCGCCAGCAGTTCGGCGCCACCGGCAACCAGCGCCGGCAGGCCGAGCGTGCGCGAGAGGATCGCAGTGTGCGACGCGGGGCCGCCCTGTGCGGTGGCGAGGCCGAGCACGCGGGTGCTGTCAAGGTTGGCAGTATCCGAGGGCGACAGGTCGGCGGCAAGCAGGATGCACGGTTGCGCCGGTAGATCTGCCAGGCCGCCACCGGCCGCAGAGGGGTCAAGCTGCGCCAGTACGCGCCGACCCACATCGCGCAGGTCGGCAGCGCGCCCGGCCAGCACCGGATTGCCCAGCGCCGCCAGCCCGGAGGCGATCTGCTCGATGGCCTGGTGCCAGGACCACGCGACGCCATGACCTTCAACCATCAGCTGGCAGGTACGGGTAATCAGGTCGGTGTCGTCAAGCAGCGCAGCCTGCGCCCTGAAGATCGCCGCATCCGAGGCGCCAAGGCGGCGCTGGGTGTCGTCCTGCAGCGCGGCCAGCTGCTGGCGGGTACGACTGAGTGCATCCTGCAGGCGCGCGCCGCCCTCGCCAAGCGGGGCAGGGCGATCGGCAACATCGGCCTGCGCGCTGGCCAGTACATGCAGCGGACCGATGGCCAGCCCGGGGCTGGCGCCGATGCCGACGATCGCTGCCTGCGCTTCGGGCGGATTCCAGCCCGCGACCGGCGCCGTCTTTCGCTGCGCTGCACGCTCCGCATCGGCCTTTTCCTGCGCGACCAGCCCGTCCATGGTCTTGCGTAGTGCAGCCAGCAGTGCGGGGGCATCGGCGCCTTCGGCAGAAACACGCACGGCATCGCCCTCGCGAAGCCCGAGCTGCAGCAGCGCCACCAGACTCTTGGCATCGGCCGCCTGATCACCCGCGCGCACCTGGGCCCGGGCCGTAAAACTCCGCGCCGTCTCGGCCCAGCGCGTGGCCGGGCGCGCGTGCAGTCCGCTGGGGTAAGCAATGGTCCAGTCGAAACGCTCGGCCAGGTCCGCCACTGGGTCGTGAGTGGCAGAGACTGCGACGTCGCTGGCCAGCGCATTGACGATTTCGCTTGCATCGGAGGTAGTGAACAACCGCCGCAGCGCGGCCTCGTCCTGGATCAGGCGGGTCAGCCTGCGCAGCAGGGTGATGTGGGTATCGGACTGGGCGGCAATGCCAACCACCAGGCGGGTGACCTGGCCGGGGTTCCATTCCACGCCTTCCGGCAACTGCAGCACCGCAATGCCGTCGCGGCGCACCAGGTGGCGGTCCTCGCCGAGCCCGTGCGGGATCGCCACGCCATGGCCGAGGAAGGTGTTCGCCAGCGCTTCGCGGCGTCCCATGCTGGCCTCGTAGCCCGGCGCCACGCAGCCGGCAGCGACCAGCATCTGGGCCACCTGGGCGATGGCATCGGTCTTGTCCTGTGCCCGCGCATCCAGGCGGATCAGTTCCCGGCTGACGGGGGAAGGGGAGGTCAGGGGCGACAAAGCGGGCTCCGGGAGGGATGGCTGGGGCGTATTGGGAACGTTCCCACTGCACATTTCAATGTGCACTGCACAAAAATCCAATAGTCCTTTGGCGTTAGCATTGCCCTGAACAGCCATCCGGCCATGAACAGCGTACGTTTCCGGGAACGTTTCCAATGAGCATCAGCATCAACGACGTCGCACGCGTGGCGGGGGTGTCCAAATCCACGGTGTCACGGGTGCTCGGGGGCGGTCCGGTCAGCGAGGACGTGCGCGGCAGGGTCGAGCTGGCGATCCGCCAGACCGGCTATCGACCCAACCTGCAGGCAAGACGGCTGCGCTCCCGGCACACCGGCATCATCGGCTTGATCGTGGCGGATATCCGCAACCCGTTCTTCACGGCGCTGATCCGCGCCGTGGAAGAGGTGGCCTATCGCGAAGGTCTTCGGGTCACCCTCTGCAACACCGACGAGGACCCCGAGCGGGAGGCGCTGTATCTGCAATTGATGCACGAAGAGCGCATCAGCGGCCTGATCTTCGCGCCGACCCGGACCACGGTGGGCCGGCTCGAGCGGCTCACGCTGGACTATCCGACGGTGCTGGTGGACCGTGCCGCGCCCGGCGGTCCGATCGACAGCGTGGTACTCGACAATCCGGCAGCGATGGCAGGCCTGGTCGAGCATCTGGTCGAGCGCGGCTATCGGCGTATCGGCGGATTGTTCGGCAGCACCAGTACCACCGCGGCCGAGCGACGTGACGGTTATCTCGCTGCGATGCGCACGCATGGGTTGCAGCCGGACTACCGTGAGGTTGAACCCACGGCCGAAGCCGCCATCGCGACGGTCGATCAGTGGCTCGCCACGCCATCCCGCCCCGAAGCACTGGTCACCAGCAACAGCCTGCTGTTGATGGGAGCATTGAAAGCCGCCCGCGGCGCCGGGCTGGCGATTCCAGAGGCGTTGGCACTGGCCGGCTTCGACAACGAACGCTGGACCGAGCTGGTCGAGCCGGGCATCACCGTGATCGAGCAACCGGTTGAGGAGATGGGGCGGGCCGCGATGTCGCTGCTGCTTGAGCGCCTGCGCACGCCGGAGCTGCCGGTACGCCGACTCGTAATGACGGGCCGGTGCGTGGTCAGAGGGTCGACGGCAGCGCGATAGCTCGGCGCCCGATCGTGGCGAAGCCTGGGAATGCCGCCCGGGTGTTGGCGGGCCAACCGCTGTCTGTTAAAAGCCATCTGTCCACAACCAGCTTGATCGACTTTGACCCACGCTGTGTGCATCCCACAGGAACGCGCCAAGGACCCCGACATGAATGGACATCACGAACCCGAGGCGCGCCGCCTCACGCGTCGGCTCCTCGCACTTGGCCTCTGCGCCCTGGCAGGATCCGCCCTCGCCGGAACAACGCAACCGGCACGCACCTGGCTTGTCAGTGGAGCCGAACTCATCACCCTGCTGCAGGGCAAAGGCGCTGATGGCTTCTGCGACGGCGAGCAGTGCCGGAACCTGTCCAGCGCTCGCGCCAGCGCCTACATCCAGGGCGTTGCCGATGCCAGCCACGGCCAGTGGTGTGGCCAAGGCAGGATTCTTCCGCATGAGCTGGTCGACCGTGTGTCTTCCCATCTCCGGCAGTTGCCCGGCGAGCGATTGCAGCAGGATGCGTCTTCACTGGTTGCCGAAGCGCTGCGGACCGCATTCCCCTGTGGTGGTGGCGCGTCACGGGGGGGCAGTGCCGAGCCCGGCAAAGACGAATAGGACGGGCCGCGCCCGACGCGTGACGATGCGAACGTCCTACACCCTCGCGACACGGTGCATTCACGGCCACCGACACCCGCGCTGTCCACACTGCATGTTCCTTCCACAGCACGAGGTGCCCCATGGCCACCTGTGATGTCTGCGGCAACAACTACGACAAGAGCTTCACCCTCCAGCAGGGCGGGCGCAGCGGCACGTTCGATTCATTCGAATGCGCGATCCACGCATTTGCACCGCGCTGCGCACACTGCGATTGCGCTGTTATCGGGCATGGTGTTGAAGGAAATGGCCAGATCTTCTGCTGCGCACACTGCGCCGGTCATTCAGGTGTACAGGGTTTAGCCGACCGGGCCTGAGTCGCCGTCAACGCCATCCCGCTCCTGCCCAGAGACAAGCGAAGAAACCCGCGCGACCCGCGCTGCGCCCGAACCAGCAAGCAGTGCCAGTGCCCGCCGCTTCTGCGCTGGCATCCCCGCCACGGCCTCCGACGCCAACACCACGTGGAATTCCCTGGCGTTGGCGTCCAACGCTGTAGCCAGGACACACGAATCGGCCGTCATGCCACACAGCCAAAGGCGGCGCACTCCCAGTTTGGCCAGCAGAATCGGCAAAGGGCTGGCCAGAAAGGCCGAGTGCTTGGGCTTGAGCACGAAGTAGTGACCAGGCAGAGGCGAGAGAAGGCTGGCGATTCGCCCCGCCGGGCCACCGTCGCGCCGGCACTGTTCCACCTGCTGGCGGAAATCGCGCTTCCATTCCGAGAAATTGTCGTTGGCGTAGATGACCGGCCAACCGCGTTCGTCGAAGTGATCCCTCAGGCGCCGGACCTGCCGGGCCGCCCGCTCTGCCGCCGGCGCCAGCTTTCCAGCGCCAGGGAAGTCGAATCGGCTGAACATGTCGATGATCAGCAGGGCCGTCGATGGATCAGCTCGCATGGCTCAATCACCTGTCTGTGCGTGTGGGGCCTCAACCGGCTTGGATTGCGGGGAGTCCTTCTGGCGCAGGAAAATCGTCAGCACCACCAGGGACAGCACGGCCAGGAATTCGCTCTGCCAGTTCTGCATGGATTCGAACCAGAATGTGCTGCTGGCGAGGTGCTCCACAAAGCCTGGCGGCGGCAATCCCTTCAACTGCTGTTCGGCCTCCTCGGCACGCCAGCTTCCCACCGCATGCAACGTAAAGCTGAACAGGAACAACAGCCCGAACGCGATCGCAAGCGAATGACCGTAGAGCGTCTTCCATGGACCACCGCGCCTTACCGGCCACGGCGTGGGCCCCGGCTCGACGCGATTCTGTTCCTGCGCAGGGTCCAGCGGCCGCGATTCGGCCGAGCCGCGCTGGCGCAGGCTGACCGTCAGGAGCACATACATCCCCATCTGCAGGAACTCGCTCTCCCAGTTCTCGAACGTGGCGCTGACGAAGTGCCCCGTCGCGAGGTAGTGCCAGAGATCGATCGGCGCGCGTCCGTGCTCGACCAGTTCCTGGTTGTGCACGTGATGCCCGGCAACCGCCTGCCCAACGATGAACACAAGCGTGAGCACAAGCAGCACCAGCGAGAGACCGTTGCGTTTCCACATGCAACACCTCGTTCAGTCTGTTCCAGAGGCCGTGCGCGAAGCTTGCGCGGGTAGCAGGCCATGACCCGTGAATCCGGCGCATCCAGAATGTGAGGCGGACTCAACGCTTTCCGGTCGGGTCAGGATCAGGACGTTCGTAGTCTTCCGGTACGGCCTTGGGGCCATCGCCGTCGTCGGGCATGTCGTGCTCCTTCCACTTGGCTCGATCGTTGCGCCGCTTGTCCGGCGTGTGCGCCTTCGACTGATCGTCCACGTCTGTCGTCGGATTGAAGGGCAGCTTGTCGTTCATGGGCAGCTCCTGCGGCTAAAGACCGAAGACTGCACCGGGCCGGGTTAACACCATGACCCCGTAGAATGAACGCCGTGCACACCGGGATGTCACCGAAGCGGGATGGCGGCCTTGCGATGCTGGCGTCCCGAGCTCCTGGAGAAGCACGATGCAGGCATTGACCTATCACGGCCGCAAGGATGTGCGAGTCGAGACCGTACCGGACCCGGTACTGGCGGCCGAGGATGATCTGATCCTGAGGGTAACCGCCACCGCCATCTGTGGATCGGACCTGCACCTGTATCGCGGCAAGATTCCGGATCTGCACGATGGCGATGTGCTCGGCCACGAGTTCATGGGCGTGGTGGAAGAGGTCGGCAGCGGCGTGACCCAGGTGCAGCCGGGCGATCGTGTGGTGATCCCTTTCGTGATCGCCTGTGGAGAGTGCTTCCATTGCCGCCTGGCCGAGTATGCCGCTTGCGAAACCACCAATACCGGCAAGGGCGCCGCACTGAATCAGAAGGGCATGCTGCCTCCGGCCGCATTGTTCGGCTACAGCCATCTGTATGGCGGCGTGGCCGGGGGCCAGGCCGAATTCGTGCGCGTACCGAAGGCGAATGTAGGCCCGCTGCGCATTCCGGAAGGCATTGCGGATGAGCAGGTGCTGTTCCTGTCCGACATTCTCCCCACCGGCTACCAGGCTGCGCTGAACGCAGGGGTGAAGGCGGGCTCGACGGTGGCCATCTTCGGTGCGGGCCCGGTGGGGCTGATGAGCGCGGCCTGCTGCCGCCTGCTGGGCGCAGAGACCATCTTCATGGTCGACCATCTTCGTTACCGTCTGGATTACGCGCGCCGTACCTACGGTGTGACGCCCATCGACTTCAAGGAGATCGAAGACCCGGCGGACTACATCCTTGCCCAGACCAGTGGGCGGGGCGTGGACGCCTGCATCGAGGCGGTGGGCTTCGAGGCCGAGGGCAGTGCGCTGGAGTCAGCATTGACTGCCGTGAAGCTGGAGGGCAGCAGCGGCGTGGCGATCCGGCAGTGCATCGCGGCAGCACGCCGCGGCGGCGTGGTCAGCATCCCGGGTGTCTACGCTGGCTTCATCCATGGTTTTCTGCTGGGTGATGCGTTCGACAAGGGGCTGACGTTCAAGATGGGGCAGACCCACGTGCAGGGACTGATGCCGGAACTGCTCGACGCAATCATGGAAGGAAAGCTGCACCCGGGTGACATCATCTCGCACCGGATGCGCCTGGCCGATGCAGCTCAAGGCTATGCAATGTTTGATGCCAAGGACGATGACTGCCGCAAGATCGTATTGACACCCTGAGCGTGCCGCCATGAGCGCGATTGTCATCGCCTGTGTCTACGCCCTGTGGCTGGCTGCCGGATCGCTGGATTTCCATTTTCACCGGCGCACCGATCTTCCGCACACTTCCGCGATGCGCGAAAGCCTGCTGCATGGGGTGCAGCTGCTGCTGATCGGCAGCGGCGTGCTTGCCTGGCTCCTGCTGGAGAACACGTTGTCGCTGGTCGCGCTTCTGGCAGGCCTGGTCATCGCACACGCGGTCGCCGGCTATCTCGATACCGTCAGCGCGGACGGCCGTCGACGCATCAGCCCGGCGGAACAGCATGTGCACAGCGTGCTGGATGCCGCGCCATGGGTGCTGCTGGGTTGGGTGGGCTGGCAGGTCCACCCGCGGTGGTCGCTCGAAGTGAAGCCTGCAGCACCGGACGTCTGGTGGCTCACCCTGCTGCCGGCGCTGGGCCTGGTGGTGCTGCCATGGCTCTGGGAACTGCGGCAGTGCGTGCGTGCAAGAGAGCAACGCCCGCAGACGGGTCCGTGAGGATCACGGTGCCGGGCATTCATGTGCCCGCCACGCCATCAAGACAGGCATGTGACCGCCTGCCGCCTACGTTCATGGCGTATCTCCATTGCAGGTCTGCCACCCATGCAGGATGTGACGTCATCCTCTTCGCTGTTCAATCGCGCACGCCAGGTGCTGGTGCAGCAACCGGCATTGCCTTTGCCCGGTGGCGGCCAGACGCTGCAGCGTTGGCAGGCGCTGGCAGCCTGGGGGGCAGAGGATCTTTGCCTGGCCAAGGTACTGGAGGCCCACTATGACGCCCAGGCGATTGCTGCCGAGTTGAGGGCGCCCATCCCTGCTGAAGACACGTTGCTGGCGGTGTGGGCTGCAGAGGGTCCGGCCAACACCGTTCGCATCGATGCCGGCGGTGGGTTGTACGGTGACAAACCCTGGTGTTCCGGCAGCGCATGGGTGGATGCGGCACTGGTAACGGTTCGCAACCCGCAGGGCGTGTGGCTATGCCAGGTAGCGGCGGAACACTGGCACACACTTGCGGGCGAGCCATGGCCTGCCGTGGGCATGGCCGCAATCCCTTCCACCACGGTGCGCTTTGACGGCGCACCGATGGTGATCCTGGGGACGCGCGATGACTACCTGCAGCGCCCGGGCTTCTGGCACGGCGGGGCAGGCATCGCGGCGGTCTGGTTTGGTGCAGCGGCCGCTTTGGCCGAGCGCATGCGACCGGCCTGCACCGAGGGAAATCGCGCGCGGCTGCTGGGTGAAGTGGACCTCGCCCTGGGCCCGGCAGCCGCGCTGCTTCGCGAACTGGCGGCGCACATCGACGCCGCGCCCGAACTGGCCCATCGCGAAGATGTAGTGCGCGTGCGCTGTGTCGTTGAGCGCGCGGCAACGCGTGTGCTGGACCTTGCGGGTCGGGCGCTGGGCCCGGGCCCGATGTGCCTGGAGGACGCCCATGCCCGGCGCTGCGCGGACCTGACCGTGTTCCTTCGCCAGAGCCACGCCGACCGCGATTGGGAATGGCTGGGCGAGCAGCGTGCAGCACAGGAGGCAACATGGGCGCTGTAGCCAGGACACCCCTGCAAGGGGAAGGAACCCAGGAGCAGGCCTGGCTGCACTGCGATTGGCTCTGGCAGCAACCGACCACATCGGCAACCGCACTCTGCAGCGGGCATGACCGCATGGTGGTGGTCGCGCCGCATCCGGACGACGAAATCCTCGGCTGTGGCGGACTGCTGCATCATGCTGCGGGGCAGGGTATCGACGTCAGTGTCGTTGCCGTGACCGACGGCGAAGCATGCTACCCGGGCGAGCCGTGGTGGACGCCCGAACGCCTGCGATCAGCGCGCCGAGCGGAGCTTGCCGCGGCATTGGGCGAACTCGGCATTCCGGTTCGCTCCATCTTCCACCTGGGTATCGCCGACGGCGCGGTCAGCGCGCATGAGCAGGGGCTGGAAGGTTGGCTGCAGCAGTATCTGCAACCGCGCGACCTGGTCCTGGCGCCATGGCGGTTTGATGGTCACCCCGATCACGAAGCGGCAGGACGCGCTGCCTGCCGCGCCGCGCGGGCGGTTGGTTGCCACCGGCTGGAGTACCCGGTGTGGGGCTGGCACTGGCTTGACCCTGCCTGCGCACATATGGCGTGGGAGGTTCCGAAGCTGGTCGACATTTCAGCAGTGGCGTCCGCAAAGCGAAACGCAATCGCGCATTTCCGTACGCAGACCGGCGACGTGGCGGGCCTGAACAGCCCGCCGGTGCTGCCCGCACATGTACTCGCCCGATTCTTCCGAAACTACGAGGTATTCCTTGCATGAGCGCGCAACCGTACTTCGATGACCTGCATGAGCAGGAGGACCCGTTCGGCTACCGCAGCCGGTGGTATGAAGAGCGCAAGCGTGCGCTGCTGCTGGCAAGCCTCAGCCAGCGCCAGTTCGCTCGCGGCTGGGAACTGGGGTGTTCCAACGGCGTACTGACCGAGGCGCTGGCCGCACGTTGCGAACGCCTGCTGGCAACCGACATCAGCCCACGTGCGGCGTTCCAGGCGCGCCGCAACCTGGCCCATCTGCCGCACGTGCAGGTTCATTGCGCCAGCCATCCCGAGCAATGGCCGCCAGGACGCTTCGACCTGATCGTCTGCGGCGAAATGGGCTACTACCTGGGGGCAGGCGCACTGCGCGAGCTGCGCGGCGGCATCGATGAAGCACTTCGCGATGACGGCCTGCTGGTTGCCTGCCATTGGTTGCCCTCGTTCGCCGGACGCGCGAGCCGGACCGAGGTGGTGCATCGATGCCTGGGGGAAGGCCTGCAGGAAGCCTTCCACTACCGCGATGCGGACTTCGTGCTTCAGGGATGGACACGGGGCCCCTTGTCATTGGCCCGGAACGAGGGCCTGCGGTGATAGGCGTTCTGATACCCGCCCACAACGAGGCGGACAGTATCGCGCGGTGCCTGCAATCCATCCGGGTGGCGGCCCTTCACCCGGGCCTCGGCGGCGAAGCAGTGGAGGTGATGGTCGCGCTGGATGCGTGTACGGATGCAACGGGCATCATCTGCCGCCAACACCAGGTCGGCAGCGTGCAGCTGGATGCACGCTGCGTCGGTGTCGCCCGGGCCGCAGCCGCTGCTGAACTGCTGGGGCGGGGCGCCAGGTGGCTGGCAAGCACGGACGCTGACAGCGAGGTGCCTCCCGAGTGGCTGGCCGCACAGGTTCAGGCCAGTTGTGACGCTTTCTGCGGACTGGTGGACATAGCGACGACCTGCCAGGGTGAACGGCGCCTGCGCAGGGCATTCCAGGCAAGACAGCAGTGGGGCGACCATCATGGGCGCATCCACGGTGCCAACCTCGGCGTCTCTGCCAGTTCCTATCGGGCCGTTGGCGGCTTTGCTCCCCTGCACTGCAGTGAAGACGTGGCGCTTGTCAGAGCGCTGCAACGCTGCGGTGCGGTGGTGCGATGGGCCGGCGCTCCCGTGGTGATGACAAGTGCGCGTCTGCAGGGGCGTGCTACAGGCGGATTCTCCGCTTATCTGGCGGCGCTGGGTGGCGAGCGCTCCGGCGCGGAAGCATCGGCCCTGATCACCTGAGGGTCAGCCACACCGTCACGCAAGCGCCCCGTGTTATCGGAGCGTGCGGTTGAGGAGAGCGTTGGGACAGCGCAGGCCACGAAGGCCCTCATCCCTGCCTACCTCCGCGAAGCGATGATGGACGAGCAGGAAATTTCCTGCGTCAGAAGGAACGAACGTGCCCCTCCGTGCAGTCGCCTACGCAAGTGAGGCGACATCGGGGCTTTCCATGGACCATGTGGATGACCTCGCCAGGGCCGCCGCCCGCTTCAACTTCGAAGCCGGCGTTACGGGTGTGCTTCTTTACGACGGGCTCCGTTTCCTCCAGTACATCGAGGGACCGGAAGACAGCATCAACGTGGTGTACAGCCGCATCCTCAGTGCCCGCAGCCATTGCGAGCTGATCGAGCTGGGCCGGGGCAGGGTTTCCGGCCGATTCTTTCCCTACTGGTCAATGCGGCTGCTGTGGGTCGATGACTCCGAGATCCGCAGCGTGGCGCGCAGCAACTGGGATGGGCTCTCCCGTGGCGGCGCGCTGCGCCAGCTGAGCCTGGTGGTGGCCCCGCACCTGGGGTGACCACCCATGGCAATCAATGCGCCGGCGGTTGCACGCAGACATCCCCCATGACGCGCCGAACCGTCTCCTGCAACTCGCCGACGTGGAACGGTTTGGCCACGAACGCGGCGCGACGGTGACGCTGCGGCACCAACTGGTCATAGACCGCGGATACGAACAGGAACGGAATACCGAGTTCCGTCAGGCGATCAGCCACCGGGAAGACCACGCCGTCGCGAAGCTCGACGTCGAGCACGGCGCCGTCGAATCGCTGGTTGTCCAGCAGCCCCAGCGCATCGAACACGCTGTAGGCATGCGTCACCTGGTCGCCTGCGTCCTCCAGCGCCTGTTCCATCAGCGCAGCCAGGTCGAGCTGGTCTTCCACCAGCAGCAGGTTGCATCTGCGCTGGCTCATTCCGGATTGCATACGTGCACGCCTGTGTTGTCCTTGGGAACTGCAGTCTGTGCTGTGCTGCATCAACGCCATGCGTGTGCATTGTCAGCCCGGCGCGAAGCCTCCCCCCGAGCGCGCCGCCAACCGGGTGGAGGAGGTGTGGAAGGTGCCCTGGATTTCGTTGACGGCGTCTTGGCACGCGCTGTGGATACTGCCGCCGTCCCCCGCATCGGAGATTCTGTCATGCCGCTGTCCGGAACCGATTCTGTCGCTCCAGGCGTACTGCGTGTCGAGTGCATGCCGCTCGACTGCGGCGGTGCCGCCATCGTCGTGGAGCTGGACCGGGCGCCTGAACGGGCCTGGATGAAGTCGCTGAAGCGAGCACTGCTGGCCGACGACGCCATGGAAGGCGCACAGGCCAAGTTCGATGGGCGCTTCGTCTATGTCGTGGGCGTGGATGGTGGCGGGCATCGTGCTCAACATCGGGTAATGCAGGCCGTGATGGCGGCGGGCGGCGCGTGCGCCTCGAACGCCGGGCGCCAGCGACCTACAGCCGGCGTGGGCGTATCCAGCGCACTGGCGACCTGAGAGCACCTCCTGGGTGAAACACAGGGCTGCGGATGTTATCGCCGCATCACCACTGCGTGCAGCGCCCACCTTCGACGGCTCACACCGGCCGACAGGGCGGTGATTGCCGGCGCTCCACCATGGTCTCCGGAGGCATGTCGCCCCGCACCGGAGATCGAAATGGCAGACCAGAACAACGCCCGAAGCGAGCGCCTGTTGAAGTGGCTGCAGGACGCCTACGCCATGGAGCAGGAGGCGGAGACCATGATGAAGGCCATGGCTTCGCGGATCCAGAACTATCCCCACCTCGCTGCACGGATCGCCCAGCACGTCCAGGAGACGCAGGGGCAGGCAGCCTCGCTGCGCCAGTGCATTGAAGCGCTTGGAGGAAGCGTGCCGACCGCCAAGGGACTGTTCGCCAGCATGACTGCGGCTCTCCACGCGGCCGGCACAAGCCTGATGGAAGACGAGGTGGTCAAGAGCGTAGGGCTCTCGTTCGGCTTCGAAAACACCGAGATCGCCACCTACCGGGCGCTGGTGATTGCTGCCGAGCGTGCCGCAGCGCCGGACATCGCCGCGGTCTGTGGCCAGATCCTGCAGGAAGAGATCGCCATGGCGCGCTGGCTGGAAGACCACCAGGACGGCCTGGTCGGTGCGTTCCTCAATCGCGACGAAACGCCGGGCGCGCAAGCCAAGCGCTGACCCTGAAGCCAGCACAGCCAGCTATTGGAGAAACCCCATGTTCTTTCATCACAAGAAGCTGATGTACACCGTGCGCGTGCGCGAATCCAACCCGCAGCTCGCCAGCCTCATGCTTGAACAGTTCGGCGGCCCGCAGGGCGAGCTTGCTGCCGCCATGCGCTACTTCACCCAGGGACTCGGCGAATGCGATCCAGGCCGCAAGGACCTGCTGATGGATATCGCCACCGAAGAGATCAGCCATCTGGAGATCATCGGCACCATCATCGCCATGCTTAACCGCGGGCCGAAGGCCATTCAGTCCGAAGGGCTTGCCGAGGCCGAGGATATGCGGCTGCTGGGGCAGAACAGCACCAGCCATACCGAGCAGATCCTGTACGGTGGCGGGCCGGCACTGGTCAATTCCAGCGGGGTGCCGTGGACAGCGGCCTACATCGACTCGATCGGGGAACCTACCGCCGATCTGCGCTCGAACATCGCTGCGGAAGCGCGCGCCAAGCTGGTGTATGAGCGCCTGATCAACGTCACCGACGACCCCGGCATCAAGGATGCGCTGCGTTTCCTGATGACGCGCGAGATCGCGCACATGAAATCATTCGAGAAGGCGCTGCACAGCATCCAGCCCAACTTCCCGCCGGGCAAGCTGCCGGGGGACCCTGCGTTCACCGATCTGTACATGGACATGTCGCAGGGCGACGGCGCCGACGACCTGCAGGGCAGCTGGAACAGCGGCGAGCTATGGGAGCGGGTCAGCGACCGCGAGGCACAGACCGCTGTGGATGGTGGCGACGGCGGCGGCACGGTGGGCCTGGACGCGCGCGAACAAGCGGCGGTGCAGGCCATGGCCCTGCGTACACTCTCCGACCCGGAAGCGCGGCCGACCACCGGGGCCGAGCTGGGGGCCGGCCCGGGCGCGGGAGCACTGGACCTGCCACCACGCGAGCCGTGAAAGAGCTGGGGCGCCCATCTGCGGCGCCCCAGTGGCGAAGCCCTTGATCAGCGTCAAGGCGTACGAAAGTGGGCGGACATCACGTCCGCCCACGAAGCGGTACATCTGGCTTCAGGCGCGATCAGCGCTGCTGGCCACCGCGGTTGTTGCCGCCACCGCGCTCCTGCTGTTGCTGCCCGCCGCCCTGGTTTCCACCCCCGCGGCTGTTCTGGCCGCCTTCGCGGCCGATGTCCGCCATGTGCTGGCGATCCTGGCTCACCGCTTCGCCGCCCTTGCGGCCGGCTTCGCGTGCTTCTTCCGAGCTGAATTCATGGGCGTTGCCTGACTCGTGCGCGGCACGTCCACCCTTGGCGGCGATCTCGCGCTGCTTGTCCTCGTCCATCGAAGCGAAACCGCGGTTGCTGTTGCCCTGGTTCTGGTTCTGGTTGGCCATGGAAAGTCTCCCTGGGTTGAGCCGCCTGAGTGGCGGCAGGGACCATCTTCCAGATCCGGCGCTAGACCGCGGTGGCATGACCGCCAACGTGGCGTCATCCGGAAGCCCACGATTCCTCATCCGGTCTCCACGAAACGTGGTGCACGCGCGTGTGCGCCGCAGGCGCGCCCGCCGCGCTCGATCACGTGTCAAGGCGATGCGGCGGGCCCGCGCCTCAACTCGACGCAGCCTCTACGCCGGCCTCACTGCACATACGACCCGCGTCGCTAAGGTAGAGCCGTCTGCAACAACCGGTGGTGCCATGCCTTTTCGTGCGATTGCCTATGTGAGTGAAGCGTCCCCAAGCCTGACCGAAGAGCGGCTGCAACGGCTTGTGGCCGAGGCGGTGCAGTTCAACGAATCCGTCGATGCCACCGGCACGTTGCTTTTCGACGGCTCGCGCTTCCTGCAGTATCTGGAGGGCCCGGAGGCCGGGATCAATGCGGCGTACACGCGCATTCTCGCGGCCGGCAGCCACAGTGGGATCGTCGAGCTGAACCGGGGCAGGGTGGGGCGGCGGCAGTTTCCGCACTGGCGGATGCGCAGCGTGCGGGTGGATGAGCTCGCGCTGGGAAAGATCGCCATCTCTGACTGGACCGGCTTCGTGCGCAGCGCGTCGGCGCTGGAGTCGGGCGCCAGCGCACTGGATCGTCTCCTGTCGGTCTCGCAGTTGCAGACGGATGCAGGTGCGGGAGACACCCTGGAACCGTACGGGCAGCTGGTACGATGACGGCGGCGGCCGCCCCGCGTGCATCCGCTCCACTGCGTGTCGGCTGTGCGGGCTGGTCGCTGCCGCGCGCGGATCAGGAAGCGTTCGGGGCGGGCGACACCGCGCTGCAGCGCTACGCCACACGCCTGCCGATGGTGGAGATCAACTCATCCTTCTATCGACCGCACCAGGCCAGGACCTATGCGCGATGGGCGGCGAGCGTGCCGGAGGGCTTCCGGTTCGCGGTGAAACTGCCGCGAGAGATCAGCCATGAGCGTCGGCTGCGCGACGCAATGCAACCGCTCGAGCGGTTCCTTGAAGGCGTGCTGGAGCTGGGTGAAAAGCTCGGGCCGTTACTGCTGCAGTTGCCGCCGAGCCTGGTGTACGACACGGCCACGGCCATAGCATTCCTGCGGGGCCTGCGCGCGCGTACCCAGGCCGATGTGGCGTGCGAGCCGCGCCACCCGAGTTGGTTCACGCCGGAAGTGGATGCGCTTCTGAGCGCGCATGGCGTGGCACGGGTTGCCGCGGATCCGGCACGTGTGCCGGCGGCAGCGACGCCCGGCGGTGACCGCGCGTGGAGCTACTGGCGCTGGCACGGCCAGCCACAGATCTATCGCAGCGCCTACGACGAACCCACCCTTGCCCACCTTGCGCGGCAGCTGCTGGCCGAGGCCGACGCGAAACGACCCGCCTGGTTCGTACTGGACAACACCGCACTGGGTCACGCCACCGGCAACGCCCTGCACCTGCAGGCGCTGCTGCAGGAGAAGGAACATGCCTGAAGGCCCTTCGATCGTCCTGCTGCGCGAAGCAGCGAGCCACTTCAAGGGGCACGTGGTCCGCGCCGTCTCCGGGAACAGCCGGGTCGACCTGTCGCCGCTGCAGGGCCGAAGGGTCAAGGCGGTCCGCAGTTGGGGCAAGCACTTCCTGCTGGAATTCAGCCGCCACACGCTGCGCGTCCATCTGATGATGTTCGGCAGCTGGCGCATCGACGAACGGAAGCCAACCCCGGCGCGTGTATCCCTGCGGTTCGACAATGGCGATCTGAACTTCTATGCGTGTTCCGTGCGGCTGATCGACGAGCCGTTGGACGAGGTCTACGACTGGCGCGTGGACGTGATGAACGATGCATGGGATCCGAAGCTGGCCCGGCGCAAGCTGAAGGCAATGCCGGACGTCATGGTTTGCGATGCGCTTCTGGACCAGACGGTCTTTGCCGGCGTGGGCAACATCATCAAGAACGAGGTGCTGTTCCGTATAGGCGTGCACCCCGCCACGCGGCTGGGCGACCTGCCACCGCGCAGGCTCACCGCGCTGATCACGCAGGCCCGCGCCTACAGCTTTGATTTCCTGCAGTGGAAGCGCCGTTTCGAGTTGAAGAAGCACTGGCAGGTACACACGCGCAGGATCTGCCCGGCATGCGGCGGCCCGATCAGCAAGCTTTACATGGGCACCACCCGGCGGCGCACGTTCTTCTGCCCGAACGACCAGGTGCTGTACCAACCCTGAGGCCGCCGTCCATGGCGGCCGGCTTCGGCGCGCGTCGATCAGGCGGCCTGTGCCGCCTTGGCATTGTCGCCGCCCTTGGCCAGCAGGGTGAGCTTCTCGTCGGTGGCCTTCTCTTCCTCAAGCGTCTCCAGCAGCAGCGGAAGGGCGTCCTTGTAGCCCAGCTGCTTGGCCAGCGCGGCGATGGTGCCGTAGGACGCGATCTCGTAATGCTCGACCTTCTGCGCGCCGCCGATCAGGGCGGCATCGCGCACAGGGCCCTTGTCGATGCTGTCGATCACTTCCTTGCCTTCCTCCACCAGACCTTCCATCGCCGCGCACTTGATGCGCTTCAGCCGGATGCCGAGAACCTCCACCACCTGGTCGATGCGCTCGATCTGGCCCTGGGTTTCTTCCAGGTGCGTTTCAAATGCTGTGGCCAGGTCAGGGTTCTCGGCCGCACGGGCCAGGCGCGGGAGGGCCTTGGTCAGCTGCTTTTCGGCGCTGTAGATATCCGAGAGTTCGTGGATGAACAGGTCTTCCGCTGTCTTGATAGCCATGCTGGGCTCCGCTGTGAGTGGAGCGCTCAGCGTAGGTCCCGCCCGGTTGCGATCAGGCGGGGGCCAGGTGAAGGCGGCATGTGAACGCCAACGCGAGCCCTGCGCGTTGTCTTCACGAGGTGGCGTCTGTCGCCCGCCTGCCGCAGTCCCGATACAGGCAGGCCTTCGCCGTCGCTTCACGGTGGCATCGCCTGGTGCCCATGGGCCGACCGGTACGGTCACTTCACGCCCGATCACGCGTGGAGACTCCCATGAGCGATGACAAAAAGAACACCGGCAGCCCGGACCGGGATCGCATCAACGTCAACGAAGACTATGAACTGCAGTACTGGACCACGACGCTGGGTGTGTCAGCCGAGGAACTTCGGGCTGCGGTCGCCGAGGTCGGGCCCACCGCCGCTGCTGTACGCAAGCACCTGGGAAAGTAGCGCGGAGCTGCCCATGTCACTGGTCGAGTACCGCCGCAAGCGTCGTTTTGACCAGACCAGGGAGCCCGAACCGGGCAAGGCGCTGCCAAAAGGCCAACGCGCCATTTTCGTGGTGCAGTTGCATCATGCCAGCCGCAGGCACTACGACTTCCGCCTGCAGGTGGGTGACGCGCTGAAGAGCTGGGCCGTTCCCAAGGGCCCCAGCTACGACCCGAAGGTCAAGCGCATGGCGGTGGAGGTGGAGGATCATCCCGTCGACTACGCAGCATTTGAAGGCGAGATTCCCAAAGGCCAGTATGGCGGCGGACATGTCGCCCAGTTCGACCACGGTGTGTGGGCCACGCAGGGCGACCCGGAAGCCCAGCTTGCCAAGGGCCATCTACGCTTCGAGCTGTTCGGCGCCAAGCTCAAGGGTGGATGGCATCTGGTCCGTTCCGGCAAGCCTGCGCGCCAGCCACAGTGGCTGCTGTTCAAGGATGACGATGAATTTGCCAGCGACATCGAGGCAGACGATCTGCTGGCGGATGTTGCTGTAGCGTCCCCGGAGGACCTGAAGCGTGCCGGGGCCGGAAAGACCGCGAAGAAGAAACTCACGGTCGTACCCCCCACACGCACCCGACGAAAGAACTGGGCGAAGAAGGCCCTGGCGCTCAGCAAGGCGAAAAAGGCGGCAGCGCCGTCCGGGCCGTTTGAGCCGCAGTTGGCCAAGCTGGGCGAAGCGCCGCCCCAGGGCGCGCAGTGGGTGCATGAGATCAAATGGGATGGGTACCGCATCCTTGCCACGGTGGCTGAGGGCAACGTGCAGCTGTGGTCTCGGAACGCACTGGAATGGACCGGCAGGCTGCCTGAAATACGTGACGCGATCGCGGCACTGGGGCTCACCTCGGCGGCACTGGACGGTGAGCTCATCGCCGGCGCCGGCACCAAGGAAGACTTCAACCTGCTGCAGGCCACGCTCTCCGGCGAGCGGCAGGGCGTCCTGACGTATGCATTGTTCGATCTGCTGCATCTTGATGGCGTGGACGTCGCCGATGCGCCCTTGCTGGAACGCAAGGCCCTGCTGCACTCCGTGCTGGAGGGGCAGGGCAGGCCATTGGCGTTCAGTTCGCATGTGCAGGGGGATGGCGACGAGGCCTATCGCCTGGCCGGTGAGCAGCACTTCGAAGGCATCATTTCCAAGCGCGCCGATCGCAGCTACCACAGCGGCCGCAGTGAGGATTGGCGAAAGACCAAACAGCTGGCCAGCGACGAGTTCGCGGTGGTCGGATACACCGCGCCGAAAGGCAGCCGCACCGGGTTCGGCTCGCTGCTGCTGGCGCGGCCAGACCCGAAACATGGCTGGCTCTACGTCGGCCGCGTCGGGACCGGGTTCTCGGACGAACTGATCGGCGAAGTCAGCAGGCGCATCGAAGGCGGCGGCGGCCGCAAGCCGACGGCGCACGTGCCCACCCAGGACACCGACCTTCGCGCCGCGACCTGGTTCGCACCGCGTTTCGTGGTGGAGGTCTTCTATCGCGGGATTGGCGGGCAGAAGCTGTTGCGCCAGGCATCGCTGAAGGCGGTACGGGCGGACAAGGACATCGCCGATCTCGAAGATTCCGATCGCTCCGGGCCGGCCATGGCCTCTGGTGGACAGCCCGCATCCAGTCGTCCTGCGCGCGATACGAAAAAATCACCCGCTACCGGCCGCACACCGCCCGCGCTTTCGTCCCCCGGCAAGATCCTGTTTCCTGGCGATGGCTACACCAAGCAGGAGGTATGGGACTACTACGCAGCAGTGATGGAGCACCTCCTGCCCGAAGTGGTTGATCGTCCGCTGTCGATCATCCGATGCCCCAGCGGCACCGCAAAGCCCTGCTTCTTCCAGAAACACCACACAGCCGGGCTGGAACTGGTCGATCCGGTAAGGCTGAAGGAGGAAAGCGGCATCAACGCCCATTACCTGGTGGTGCGTGACGCGGCCAGCCTGCTTGAACTGGTGCAGTTCAACGCGTTGGAGTTCCACCCCTGGGGCAGCCACGCCGAAGCGCCCGACAAGGCTGACCGGGTGGTGTTCGATCTGGATCCAGGACCGGACGTACCCTTTGCAGAGGTCAAGAAGGCGGCAATCGACATCCGCAAACTGCTGGCGCAGCTGCAGCTGGAATCGTTCCTGCGTGTCTCCGGCGGCAAGGGCCTGCACGTGGTGGTGCCGCTCAACCCGGGATGCGACTGGGACCTGACCAGGCGCTTTGCGAAGGGCTTCGCCGATGCGCTGGCGCAATCCGAGCCCCAGCGATTCCTGGCAACGGCCACCAAAAGCCTCCGCAACAAGCGGATCTTCGTCGACTACCTGCGCAACGGGCGCGGTGCCACGGCAGTCGCGTCCTACTCGCTGCGGGCGCGGCCGGGCGCACCGGTCGCGTTGCCGATCGCCTGGGGCGATCTGGCGAAACTCAAGCGTGCGGACGCGTTCACGATCAAGGACGTGCCAGCAAAGCTCAAGCGGCGGCGCAAAGACCCCTGGGCCGGCATCGGGAAAGTGAAACAGAATCTGGCGCGCTGGGCGCAGGCAGACCCGTAGCCCGCGCCTACGCGTCGGATCCCTGCGCGCTGCCGGGCAGGACATGATCGCATTCGACCAGCCGCGCGTTGCTGACCGTCTGGCGCGAAGGACAAGCGCCGCACACCAGCGTCGTTCCACCGGGCACCGCCCCCAACGCGTCCCCCGACAACTGTGTAATCCCGCCGCAAGTGTTGCAGCGCACGCGAATGGACCTGACGCGCTCAATACCCTGCACGCCGGAAACAGCGTCCAGCTCCAGAACATGGAAAAGGCCGGTATTGGGCATGGGGCGCTCCCGAGTCATCTGGCCCAAGCGTAAACGATCCACGGCATGGGCGGTGTAGGCGTCCTGCATGCCGTTTGTCAGCTGGAACCCAACTGATTCACAAAATGCACATGATGGGAACAACTGCGGGGCGCAGCTGGCCTATCCTACGGCCACGGAATCTGGGGGGATTCGCTACAGGAGCAGTTAATGCCGATCAGGGCAGTCGCATACGTCAGCGAAGCGGGCCCAGCCGTCGCTGGTGATCCGTTCGGCCTGGGCAGCGGAAAGCTCGACGATCTGGTCGATGATGCCGCCCGCTTCAACCGCAGTGCCGGCGTCACCGGCGTCCTGCTGTTCGACGGCAGCCGCTTCCTGCAGTACATGGAGGGGCCCGAAGACGGCTTGAGGGTGGCGTATTCGCGGGTGGTGGGCGCCTCCAGCCATACCGGGCTCATCGAGTTGCAGCGCGGCAGGGTGGGCAACCGGCGGCTCCCGTTCTGGCCGATGCGCTGGCTGCCCACCCAACCCGAGCAGTTGAAGCTTCTTGCCCGCGCGGACTGGTCAGGGTTCGCCCAGCACAGCGGTGACGATGCGCCAACCGAGACGGCGATGGATATCCTGGCCAGGTTGGTGGAACCCTACGCGGTCGCGGCGTGATCCACCGGCCTAGCGGCCTCCATAGCGCGCCGCGCATGGAATCTCTCCGCTGCACGCGTTGAGGTGCCCGGTGCGCATCACGCAATACAGCCGGGCCTCCGGGTCTGCACTGGCAGCAATGTAGTCCAGTGCCTCGGCAAGCATGCGGACGAACTGCTGCTCGGGGTAGAACGCTGCCCAGGTCGGCAGCAGTTCGTCCAGTTGCGCGATCATCAGATCGATTTCCAGGTGCGTGCTCACTGCCTGATCCTCCTTCCAGGCACGTTAGCTACCACGCTGCAAGCAGAGAGTTGCGGTTCGCAGAGGCGACACAGGCGTGTTGCCCACGCAGCGCTCATCTGGCCTTGACCATGGCGTTGATCGTCGCAGCGCGTGAGCATCATCTGCACGGCCGCGCCACCCTCGTTTCACCCGGCAAGGCGTATCAGAGAGGCCTCCCAGCTGAAGCTGCAAGGATCCCTTTCATGTCCGAACCGTTCCCGCGCGCCAGCTTATGGTCAGCTGACACCGAGTCGCATTGCTTCCGCCCCCTTGCCGGCACGACGCGCGCGGACGTGCTGGTGGTGGGCGCCGGCATGACCGGCCTGCTGACAGCGGCCCGCCTGGCGGATAGCGGCCTGGATGTGCTGGTGGTCGATGCGGGGCCGATCGGCGGGCGTAATACGGTGATGTCCACGGGCAATCTTTACGCGCCCGTCTCCCGGCTGGCAGAACTGGTCTCGCGCTGGGGCGGCGACACGGCCAGTCGCATCGTGCAGTGGCGGCAGCAGGCGCTGCGCGCCATCGAGACGCTGGTTCATCGCTACGATCTGCGTTGCGGCTTCGAACGCGTGGCCATGCAGTACGGCATGCAGGAGCGCACGCGCGAGGTGACGACGCGATTCGAGCGTGAGCTGCAGGCCTATCAGCGCGTGGGCCTGCAGTGCGAACACCAGCAGTCAGGTCTGCCATTCGCATTGGGCCACGCGTTCCGTGTTCCCGATCAGGCGCAGTTGGATCCGGCGGCCTTCTGCAGGGAGCTGGCGCGACACCTGGTGGGCCGGGTGCGCATCCACGACTGGACCCAGATCAACAGCATCGAGGCATCAGCAGGCGTTGCCACCGCCTTTGGCGGCCGCATCCATGCCAGGCACTTCGTGCTCGCCACCCACTCGCCAGCAGGGTTCAACCTGGTGCAGGCCGAGATGGAGGTGTACCGCGAGTACGGCGTGGCGGTGCCGGTTGCCAATCCGCCAGCGGCAGGTATTCATTGGATCGCCGATCGGCACCGCTCGCTGCGCGGGGTGCGCGGTACTGATGGCCGCGACTGGCTGGTGCTGGTCGGCGAGACACATCGCACCGGCGAAACCCCGGTGATGGATCCGGCACAGCATCTGGTCGCCGACGCGCGTCGCAACTTCACCGTGCAGGGCGAGCCGCTGTGCTGGTCGGCGCAGCAGTTCCGTGCAGCCGACCAGTTGCCCTACATCGGCAGCAGCGCGCACGACAATGTATGGGTCGCCACCGGCTATGGTCCCGATGGCTTGACCTGGGCGGGCGTGGCCGCTCGTGCGATCACCGAGGGAATCATGGGCACGACCAGCGAGATCGAGAAGCTGCTAAGCCCCATGCGCTTCACGCCAGTGCGCTCGGCGGCCGGCTGGGCCCGTACCAATGGCACGGTTGCACGGCACATGGTGGGAGATCGCCTTGGTGCTGCGCCGTCGCACTCGCCCAGCGAGTTAAGCCGTGGCTGTGGCGCACTGCTGGACGTGGATGGAAAGCGGACCGCCGTCTACCGCGATGAGCACGGTCAACTGCATGCGATGTCGGCGCTGTGCCCGCACCTCAAGTGCGTTGTCCAATGGAATGGCCATGAACGCACATGGGATTGCCCATGCCATGGCAGCCGCTTTTCCGCCACCGGGGCGCTGCTGGAAGGCCCCGCCCGGCAGGGCCTCACGCCAGAACCGCTGCAGGCAGAGCAGCCGCTGCAGCGGTGACCCTCAGGCTTCGGCGGCCGCATCCGCCTCGCAGGGCATGCAGCGTTCCTTCTTGGACTTGATGTCTGCAGCGGTCTTCGCCAGTGCCTCGTAACGCTGGCGAATCTCTTCAAGGTGCGCCGGTTCCATCGACTCCAGGTTCAACAACTCCTGGTTGGCGTCCTTGCTGACCCGGATCAGTTCATCCAGCTTGATGTGCAGCGCGGCCGTATCGGCATTCTGCGTATGCTGGATCAGGAACACCATCAGGAAGGTCACGATGGTCGTTCCCGTGTTCACCACCAGTTGCCACGTATCATTGAAGTGGAAGGCCGGCCCGCTGGCGGCCCAGGTGATGATGACCCCCAGCGCCGCGACGAATGCGCCCAGGCTGCCGGACAATCGTGCCGTCGCGGCCGCGACCCGGGCGAAGCCGCGCCGGATCACTCGTCACCTCCCGCGGCCTCCTCATCCGTTCGACGATCTGGCAGCCTGACCCGCTCACCCAGGCGCTTGGCCTGCTCTTCCGGCGTTGGCGCGGCGACGAAGGGGGAGATCGGATCACTGGCAGGGAAGGTTTCCTGCAGCGCTTCGTCATGATTGCGGTGGTTGTGCAGCTTTGCCTGCAGCGGGCTGACAGGATCGGGGTGCTGCGCTTCCGCGTCCGGGTGGGGGAGGTCTTTCTGATCGCGTTGCATGGTGAATCTCCAGGTTGATCACCACCCCTCAGGTGGCCGGCCCAGCATAGGAGTGCGCTGTGAGCGGCCCCATCAAGGGCGGGGCAACGTGGCGTCAAACCTTCAGGCAACACGCGTTAACAATCAGCAGGGCGGGGAGCGTAGCGCTCAACGCGACGCCGCCCGGCCATCGCTCCATCCCCTGCACCGGGCATTGCAACCCGTTTGCCGGTCAGACCCTGCTCATATAGCGCTGTGCCGGCTGCGCACGCGAAAGCCCCGGCGCCATGGCTTTGCGTGCATGCTCGAAGGCGTCCCACTCAGCGATGTCCGGAAGCGCCGGAATGGTCACACGTTCGCCCTGTGCCAGCCCGGCCAGGGATGCATCCACCATGTCCTCGGCGCTCATCACGATGCCCTGCGGCAAGTGCTCCACCGGCAGGCCGGAGAGGTGCCAGAAGTCCGTTGCGGTGGCCCCCGGCAGCACAACCTGGACGCGCACGCCCTTGTCGGCCAGCTCATGGTGGAGCGACTGCGAAAACGCCAGAACGAACGCCTTGCTTCCCGCGTAGACGCCGTTGAGCAGCTCGGGCGCCAATGCGACGATGGAGGCGATGTTGATGATCGTGCCCCGGCCATGGGCCACGAACACCGGGGCGGCGGCGTAGGCCAGGCGCATCGCGGCGTTTACGTTGAGCGTGATCATACGCTCCATCTCGCCGATGTCCGACTGCAGCAGGGGAGCCGTTGCGCCGATGCCGGCATTGTTGACCAGCAGTCGGATATCCGCTCGGTCTCGAATGACCTTCTCAACTTCGGCAAGCCCGTCGGAGGTGGTCAGGTCGGCCGCGACAATGTCCACTGCGCGGCCGGTGCTGCGGGCCAGTGCTTCGGCCAGTTGGCGCAGGCGGTCGCCGCGTCGCGCAACCAGGATCAGGTCGTATCCGGCGCGGGCCAGGCGATCGGCATAGACCGCGCCGATGCCTGACGATGCGCCGGTGATGAGAGCGGTGCCTTGAGGGGTAGGGTTGTTCACGGTGGTCAGTCCGAAGCGGCGGGCGTCGCCGGGGTCAGGGCCAAATCTAGGCCGGCTTGTGAATGGCGTAAATGTCGTATATACCTCGTTTACGGCCACCCCTGAAAAACCGTCATGCTCAGTGTTGGATTTGTCCTGCCATCCGGGTTCCAGACCATGGCGATCGCGGCTGCGTCCGCCTTCGAACTGGCGAATGCCACCGAAGGCGCGCGCCTTTACGATCTGCACATGCTCTCCGAACAGGGCGGGCTGGTGCCCAGCTCGCTTGGCATGGCCATGCAGACGGCGCCGCTGGCTCAGCAGCCGCTGGATACTCTGATCGTGGCCGGCCTGCTGGAGCCAGCCCCGTCCACCGGCACGCTGATCGAACTGATCCGCCAGGCGGCCACGCGCGCGCGCCGGACCGCGTCGGTGTGCACAGGCGCCTTCATTCTTGGCGAAGCGGGGCTGCTGGACGGGCGGCGCGCCACCACGCACTGGTTCCACGCCCGTGTGCTCAAGCAGCGCTTTCCCGCCGCGCAGGTGGAGGAAGATCGCATCTTCATCACCGATGGCCCGATCTGGACTTCCGCCGGCATGAGCGCGGGGCTGGACCTGGCGCTTGGCATGATCGAGAACGACTTCGGTGCGGAGTTGTCCAGGGCGGTGGCCCGGAAGCTGGTGGTCTATCACCGCCGTGGAGGCGGGCAGTCCCAGCATTCGGTGCTGCTCGAGCTGGATGCCCGGTCCGATCGCATCCAGAATGCGCTGACCTTCGCGCGTGGCAACCTGCGCGCCACCTTGTCGGTTGAAGAACTGGCGCAGGCCGCACATCTCAGCACGCGTCAGTTCAGTCGCGCGTTCCGCGAAGAAACCGGGCAATCCCCTGCGAAGGCGGTGGAGAGCCTGCGCGTGGAGGCCGCTCGCGTGCTGATCGAGCAGAGCCGCTACACGATGGATGAAGTCGCGGCCGAAACGGGCTTCGTTGACACCGAACGCATGCGAAGAGCGTTCCTGCGCGCCTTCGGCCAGCCCCCGCAGTCCCTGCGGCGCAACGCGCGGGGCGGGGCGGACTGAGTTCGTCTTTGCGGGGACCTGTGCGGAGCCGAGCCATGCCCGGCTGCCGATGTCCGACACGAAAAGGGCCGCATGGAGGCGGCACCCTGCAGGATGAAACGGGCTCCGGCGCAGTGCCGGAGCCCCCTGTTGCTCACTTTTCCTGCAGGAACGTCAGCAAGTCCTGGTTGACCTTGTCCTTGTGGGTGTCGGTCAGGCCATGCGGCGCACCCGGGTAGACAATCAGCCTGGCGCCCTTGATCAGCTTTGCCGACTGGCGGCCCGAGATATCGATCGGTACGATCTGGTCGTCATCACCGTGGATGACCAGCGTTGGCACATCGAACTTCTTCAGGTCCGCGCGGAAGTCGGTGGCCGAGAACGCAGCGATCGAATCGTAGGTGTTCTTGTGGCCGCCCTGCATGCCCTGCGCCCACCACGCATCGATCAGCCCCTGCGACACCTTCGCGCCCGGGCGGTTGAAGCCATAGAACGGGCCCGACGGAATGTCCTTGTACAACTGGGCGCGGTTGTCCATCTGTGCCTTGCGGATGCCATCGAACACTTCGATCGGCAGGCCGTTGGGGTTGTCGGCGGTCTTCAGCATGAACGGCGGCACCGAGCTGATCAGCACGGCCTTCTTCACTCGCCCGGTGCCATGCCGGCCGATGTAGCGCGCCACCTCGCCGCCACCGGTAGAGAAACCCACCAGGGTCACATCGTGCAGGTCCAACGTATTGATCACCGTGGCCAGGTCATCAGCGTAGTGATCCATATCGTTGCCGTCCCACGGCTGGCTGGAACGACCGTGGCCACGACGGTCATGCGCGATCACGCGGTAGCCATGATTGGCCAGGAAGAGCATCTGCGATTCCCAGCTGTCCGAATTCAACGGCCAGCCGTGGCTGAAGGTCACGACCGGGCCGTCCTTTGGACCCCAATCCTTGTAGTACAGCTGCACGCCATCAGCGGTGGTGATGTAGCTGGCGGTGCGCGCGATGGCGGTGGCCGCCGCCGGCTTGGCCGGTTCGGCGGCCTGTGCGGACAGGCCGGCCTGGACCGAGAGGGCGAGGGCGGCAACGGCCAGTGAGCGGGCGAGGGTATTCATGCGGGAACTCTCATGGGTGGGTGGTGAGACGTACTTTGCGCCTGCAACCAGGCGTCCGGGTGATGCACTGTCCGGATTTCTTGATAGATCGTCTTGCACAGATGTGCGCGCACGAATCGCCCGCCACCGCCTGTTGACGAGGGAGAATGATCGTTCTACCTTGTGGCCATGAGCAAGGCCACCACCGACACCCAACAGAGGATCCTGGCCACGGCCGAGGCACTGATCTACCAGAACGGGATCCACGCCACCGGCATGGACCTGCTGGTGAAGACCTCAGGCGTGGCGCGGAAGAGCATCTACCGCCATTTCCAGAACAAGGACGACGTGGCCGCCGCCGCGTTGAAGGCGCGCGATGTGCGCTGGCTGGCCTGGTTCCGGCAGGAGTGCGACAAGGCGGACACTCCGGAAGCGCGCATCCTCGGCATGTTCACCGTGCTCAGGAACTGGTTCCAGTCCGAGGGCTATCGCGGTTGTGCGTTCATCAATACTGCGGGCGAGGTCGGCGACCCGGCCGATCCGATCCGGCAGATCGCGCGTGATCACAAGCAGAAGCTGCTCGATTACACATTGGAACTTACCGGACAACTGGATGTGGAGCAGCCGGCGGACTTGGCTCGCCAGCTGCTGGTCCTGATGGAAGGCGCCATCACCCTGTCGCGCGTGACGGGTGATTTCGACGCCGCAGACACCGCGAAGGATGTCGCGAAGCTGTTGTTGGAACAGGCCAAGCGTTAGCGCCTGAGTACGCCAGATCCCTTGAAGCAACCCGTGTATCCATTTCGATTGGAGGCCCCCCGTGTCCGCTGAACACCCCCGTCCGCCGCTTCCTCCGTTCACCCTTGAATCGGCCACGCTGAAGGTGCGCCTTGCCGAGGATGGCTGGAACTCCCGCGATGCCGACAGGGTGTCGCTTGCCTACTCGCTCGACACCCAGTGGCGTAACCGCGCCGAATTCACCAATGGCCGGGAGGAAGCCCGGCAGTTCCTGGCACGCAAATGGAACAAGGAGCTCGAGTACCGCCTGATCAAAGAGCTCTGGGCCTTTACCGAAAACCGCATTGCTGTCCGCTACGCGTACGAATGGCACGACGACTCCGGCAACTGGTTCCGTTCCTATGGCAACGAAAACTGGGAATTCGGAGAGGACGGCCTGATGCAGCGCCGTTTCTCGTGCATCAACGACCTGCCGATCAAGGAAAGTGACCGCAAGTTCCATTGGCCGCTGGGGCGTCGCCCGGATGATCACCCGGGGTTGTCTGAGCTGGGTATGTGATTCCCGCTGAGGCACCATCCGAAGCGCGCTCGGGTACGATGAGACCGCCGGCATCCGCGCCGGCGGGCAAGGGGGCGCAATGGACATGCAGGCAGGGGGCGGATTCGATCCTCCGGCAAAGACCGATTCGCAGGAACTGACATTCCACTGGCTCTACCAGCGGGTGCAGGGGCTGGTTGAGCACAGCATCTACCCCAGGGCGGGCAGGGTGGAGACGTGGGCGTTTCGCATCGGCGTGGGTGCGGCAATCACCGGCGTTCTGACTGCTCAGCTTCCGGATCGATGGCTGCCTGCTGGCACAGTGCTCCAAGTGGTTATTGCCTGCCTGGCAATCGAAATCGGAGGTTTCATTGTCGGGGGCGTCTTGGCCGCCCGCAGAGGCATTCGCCAGTTCAGCCAGCCTCGGCTCTCGCACGCCCGGGAGATGGATGAAGACTTTGCTCACTGGCAATCGGTGGTGACCGAGCTTCGCGGATTCCCGCGCGTCCAGCGCGAGCGGCGACTCAAGTTCGTCAGCACCTTGCGCACAAACATGATTGAGCGCATGGGCATGATGTATGGCGGGCTGCAGCGCCTTGGGCCATTTCCGCTATTGATCGCGCTCTACGTACAGTTCCGCGGATGGAAATGGGGCGATTGGGCGAGCGTGTTTGACGTCAGTCTGCTCGGAGCACTGCTGATCTTTGGCATGGTACTGCTGTATGTCGTGGGCTGGATGTTGATCAGCTTACGCACCCGGCTGGACACCTACGTTGCCTTGTTGGAGGGTTCCATCCACGAACCCGAACCCGAACCCTCCCAGCCAACGCCTTTGTAGGGTCGAGCCCTGCTCGACTACTGCCTGCCGCACCGCGCGCCATCAGGCACCTCGCCAGCAAGGGCCCGCCGCACCCGATCCATCAAGACAGGCTCCGGCACACCAGCCAACACCTGCTACAAGTAGTCCACCGGTTCCATCTGCCATTGAAGAAGCGCCCGCAACCGCACAACGTCGGGCGCCCGCTGCCGGGCGTCCAGTGAAACCTGCAGGAGCAGATAGTGCGAGCGCCTCTCCACCCACAGCACCGGGACGCCCCTGCAATAGATCTGCAAAGTGGCGTCTTGACGTTGTTCAACGAACTCAAAGCCCTGCTGTGGCCGCGCTTCCACAAACTGCCTTGCCTGTCGGCGAAGCAGTGAAAAGCGATCGTCAGGGATGCTCTGGAATGCGAGCTGCTCAGGCCTCGGCGGCACCGGCCACTGAATCTGTACCGCAACCACCACTGCAAGGCAAAGCACCATGGTCGCCCAGCGGCACCACGCCACTCAGCCCTCCGGATGCAGCCGCGTACTGGCGTGTGCGGTGAGGCCGAGTCCTGCCATGATCAGGCCCTCCATCACCCGCGGGCCGACGTACTGTTCCAGCTCGCCGTTCTCGCGGGCGCGCTGCGCGGCCAGCAGGATCTCCAACACCACGCGAAGGCCGGCCAGCGAGCAGTCGGTATCCGCCAGGGCGATGCGTCGGCCGGGCATCTGATGGCGTTCCGGCCACGGCTGACCATCGGATGCGGCGCCGGAGCCGATGCTGTGCAGCAGAGCGATGAGGCTGTTCGGGTCCAACGCAGGGCCGTTTGCGGGCGCATCGTGGATCGAGTGCGGGGCAGGGGACTGGGGCTGGGTCATGGCTGGGCTCCTTGCGTGCATGCAGAAGCCGCCACCGATAAAGGTGGCGGACGGTGCGAGGTTCGAAACCCGGTCTACGCTAAACCGGCAGGCACAAGGCCTCCGCGCACCGCCCGCCATAGCCGGCCGACGGATTGCCAGCCGGCACCACCTGACGGGTGATGCCGGCTGGCAAGCGTTTACTTCAGCGTAGAACCGGGGTTTCGAATCCCGGCCACCCGTTTCCGGTGGCACGCAAAGGAATACGCCCGGTTGTGCGCGATGCCAATGCAGTAGGGCTGATGCCGACACCACTTTCAACACTTTCAGAATCGTTGCATATGACGAAAAACAGCTGGAGCCCCGGACTGCAAGGGTATCGGCTGCATTTGTGACACAAGTCCGCCTCCTATTGTCAGTGGTTAGTAGCGCCACCGTTAGGGCGTATGCGACAGGCCGAGGTCCGGCTGGCTTCCGTCAACATCCCTCACTCCGCGCGGGCGCCGGACCTCAGGCAAGCCGCCTGCCAGTCGGATGCGCCGTAAAGCTGATGACTCCTGGAATTGGATTGCGATATGGGAATGCACGCAACCCCGTCGTTGCTGGGCCGGCGCCCTGTCTGGCACAGGGGCATTGAGTAGTAGGGGCGCAGCCGGGCGTGACGCGTCACGTTAATTGACTCTAATTCGCATAGCCGCATGACCCGGTCGCCGGAAGGTGCTGCCAGCGCTGCTGGATGCGGCGAAATTGCGCGCAATGGATGCCCGTTCGCGGTGTCTTCATTGGTAAGGAAAGGAAGGAGACAGAATTTCTGCCTACCTGACAGTACCGGCTTCGTAGTGCCGTGCTTCATCGGTTGGCGATCAAGCGCGGAGCCCCTTGCCTATCACACTTCACAGATCTTCCACTTTGCTTAATGTGCTGTTAGCTTTCACAAATATGAGTGCCACATTCAGGCGACGTTCGCCAAGTGCGAATCACCCCCAATAGGAACCCGGAGAGAGCATGAAGCTCCGCACGACAGGTAAGTCCCGTTCCAGAGTTCTACTTTTCCTGCCCGCACTCAGCTTCTGTGGAGGCTTGATAAGCAGTCCTCCAGCGACCGCCATGAAGACCATGGACAAGGTCGAAACGCGAATGAGGCACTGGGATCCGTTCTCGAGCTCTTTCTCCTGGCTTGAGCCAGGATTGGGGCCCGGAGACTCTCTTGGCGACTTTGGCGGTGGTGGCGGTGGCTCGGAGCCCACGCAGACCGCCAAAGAGCAGGAGACCGACGATCGTAGCGGAGACTGCGGAGAAGCCAAGGGCAATCCGGTCATTCTCTACACCGGCAACAAGGTGGAGCATGAGCTCGATTTCGCCAGTGGCGGCGAAATGGGTCTGTATCTGCAGCGCAGCTACAACCATCACTGGAGTGCAACCGGGCTGTTCGGCAATCACTGGCTGAGCAGTTTCGACTACTCGATCGTGCTCTCTGCCGACCAGTACACCGCTTGGAATCAACGACCGGATGGTCGCCGGATCAAGTTCCTGCTGGACCCGGCCACCGGGCGATGGAACGAAGACAAGGCACAGCCAATCGCCTACATCGTCAAGAACGCGGACGGCAGCTACACGCTGCATAACGACGAGAACGGCACCGAACGTTACAACACGGATGGCTACATCATCCAGCTGCGCAACGAGCAGGGTGTGGCCTGGGATTTTGCATACAACAGCAAGTATCTGCAGACGGTCACCCATGCGTCCGGTCGCCAGGTGAAGTTCACCTGGACAGGCGGGCAGGTAACACAGGTGACCGACCCGGCCGGCAATGTCTATCAGTACAACTATTCGCCGAATGTATTCGGGGCAGGGCGGGGGCGGCTGGCGTCAACCACGCTGCCAGGTGCCCCCACGACAACCGTTACCTATCACTACGAAGACAACCGTTATCCCGGCGGCCTCACCGGCAAGTCGTTCAACGGCGTGCGCTATTCCACCTTCGCCTACGACGCCGAAAGGCGCGCGATCCTTTCGGAGCATGCCGGCGGTGTTGACCGCCACCTCTTCAGCTATGTTGTCGAAAGCACAGAGCCCGTTCTGCCTCCGCCGTCACCCACTCGGCCAGGTGGCCCGTACTCGGAGGAAGAGCGGGGTTGGTGCGAAGGAGGCGTGTGCTACCAGCCGCTCTCGCTGCCGGGTGGCAGCGTTCCCCTGGCGATGTCCGCCGGCTCCTCTGGGCAGGGCAATGCCGCACTCTCTGCAACATCCGACAGCAAGCAGCGCCCGGTCAAGATCAAGACCATCGAGACCAATCCTCTGGGGCGCATAACCACCTATGCCTATGAGGATGGTCGGCAGACGTCGGTGGCCGGGGCCGCATCACCGCGTTGCGCCGCCAGCTACAAGGAGCGCAGCTACGACGCGAACGGATACCCCGATCTGGTTCATGACTTCGCCGACAACCTCACCGACTTCGACTACAGCCCGCAGGGCTATCTGCTGAAGCAGACAGAGGCAACGGGCACTCCCACCCAGCGCACCACAACGTTCGAATGGGATACCGCCCGGAATCGTCGAACCAAAGTGACAGTGGCAGGCGATCAGGAAGCATCGTACACCTATGATCCGCGTGGCAATGTAGCATCGATAACCGTGCGCAACCTCAGCTCGAAGGGCGTTGCCAATCAAAGCAGAACCACGAACTACAGTTACACCTACCACGCCAATGGCCTGAAAGCATCGATGAAGGTCGATGGGCCCTTGGCCCAGGACGATGTCACCTCCACCTTCAGCGCCCAGGGCGACCTGCTCAGCATCACCAATGCACTCGGGCATAGCACTGGATTCAGCGGCTACAACGGCCTGGGCAGGCCGACGCGGGTAACACAGGTCAATGGCCAGCACAGGGAGTACAGCTACGATGCGCGCGGCCGGGTGACGAGCCAGCGCGACAGCGTCGGCAGCAGCTGGGCGACCACCACATACGGGTTCGACGGCGCAGGCAATCTCGCCAGCCTGACCCGGCCGGACGGGGTCATCGAGCGCTATCAGTACGACGCTGCGCGCCGCTTGCAGTCGGAAGTAAAGCCACTTGGCGATGGCACCTACGCCTGGACCCGATACAGCTACGATGCCGCCTCGAACGTCACCCGCAAGGAAATCGCCCATACCGACTATCCGCTGGGAAGCACCGTCATGGGCGTGATCGATGAGCTGACCCACGACGAAAGCTGGAACTGGTTCCTGCGGGGCTGGGCATGCAGCACCGGCTCAAACAGCTCCATCGACGTGCATGGTTATGTCGATGGCGGCACATTCCTGGGAGGGGCCCAGGCAAGCCTCGCCAGTGAGACCGGCGTCGCCGCAGCCTGCCAGGCCAACGGAAGCGCCTATCGATTCCAGTTGCCGATTTCCCTGGCCCAGCGCCAGCAGTTCGGCGGAAAAACCGTCACCATCTACGGACTTTCACCGCAGGGCGTCGCGTTCAACAAACCACTCGGCAACTCGGGCGCCTTCGCCATTCCCACCGCAACCGTCATCGGCGATGTCGCCGGCGTCAGCAATGATGCGGGCTGGAATTACTATGTCGAGGGCTGGGCCTGCTCGGTGGGGGTGAACACCTCCATTGATGTGCATGCCTATGTTGGAGGCCCTGCAGGGGCAGGCACCTTCGTTGTCTCAGGCAGGGCAGATCTGGCCAGTGACGCCGGCATTGCCAACGCTTGCCAGGCCCAGGGCTCGGCGTATAGATTCCGGCTGCCATTGAGTACGGCAGTGCGCGAGGCCCACGCCGGTAAGCCAGTTTTCATCCATGCGATTTCTCCTGCGGACCAACAGCATCTACTCATCAACCGATCGGGAAGCTTTGCGGTTCCTGCGATCGTTCGCAGTGCCGAGTTCATCACCTTCAATGCCAATCCGGAATACATCCAGGGCGGCGGTGGCAGCACGCTGACGGCACAGGTGCGCAATACCGGCAACGTCATCTGGGACGGCAACACCTACCTGGCCTGGGGCCTGGAACGACTGGACCAGAGGCGCGGACTGCCCGGCAATATTCCGCCCGGAGGCGTGGCAACGTTCGCCATTGAAGTGGAGCCGCCGAACCCCGGGGGTACCGGCAGCTGGGTTTACACCTATGTCGCACAGATGGCGACGGGCGGGGCAGGGTGGGGGCCGCGGCCGACAGTCAGTATCGGCGTGGAGAACGTCATGGGTGGATGTTCCGGCCCGTCTGGCCTTGATTGCGAGGTGCCGCGCTGATGTCACTGATCACATTGACTCTCATGGCGATGAATACCGTCATGGTTGCGACCAATTACGAGTATGACGAGCTCGGCAGGGTGATTGCCGAGACTTCCGCCAGCGGCTTGAACGTGCGTTACAGCTACGACGCGGAAGGGCGCGTCACGCAGATCACCGATTCGCAGAACCGGGTGACGAAAATGAGCTATGACCCGTTGGGGCGCATGGTTCAGTCCATCGACGCTGCGAATGGGACCACCAGTTTCTCTTACGATTCCGGCGATCGTCTGACGCGGATCAGTGACCCGCGAGGCCTGACCACCACGTACGAGTACGACGGGTTTGGCCAACTGTGGAAGCAGAACAGCCCGGATACGGGTGTCACTGATCATCAGTACGATGCGAGCGGTTTGCGTATCGCCACTGTCCGGAATGACGGAAGCGCAGTTGGGTACGGATACGATGGCCTGGGACGCGCGACGAGCATCACTGCCGAAGGGCAGCAGCAGACATTCAGCTACGACAGCTGCATTGGCGGGAAAGGAAGGCTGTGCGCCTCCAGTGCGCCAGGGGCGAGCAACAGCTTCACCTACAACGCCGAGGGGCAGATGACCAGCCGCAAGGATCGCAGCACGCTGGGCGGCGCCACGGTAGAACAGACCACGTCGTACGCGTTCGATGCCTTGGGGCGGCTTTCAACTCTCACCTATCCCGATGGTGCGATAGCCCGCTACTCCTACACTTCACTGGGGCAGGCAAAGTCGCTGCAACTTACGATTGGGGTGACAGCGTACACCGTCATCGCAGACACTACCTACACTGCTATCGGTACCCGAAAGAGCCTTGCACATGGCAATGGGCTTACTCGCACCTACGCGCTGGATTCCAGCGGGCGGCTGGAGGCCATGGCAGTAAGGCGACCGGACACTAGTCCGGTGAGTCGCACGAACTACAGCTACAACGCAGACAACGAGATCACCCGCATCGGCGACGATGTCGATGCCAGTCGCACCCAGATATTCGGCTACGACGCGCTTAGCCGGCTAACCCAGCTTCAGCGCGCTGGCGCAAGCCACACGCTGGGGTACGATGCTGGCGGGAATTACAATAGCTACCTGACGGGCAATCAGCTCACCACCTACAACATCGATCCGCTGAGCAACCGAATCCAAGGGTACACCGCCCCCGGCGTAAGCCGCAGCTACCAGTACGATGGCCTCGGAAACCGCATCAGCGAGACTGACGGCGCCAGCACATCGAGTTGGACCTATGGGCCATTCAATCGCATGGAGCAGAGCAACATTGGAGGGCTGTCGACCCAGTACCTGCTCAATGCATTTGGACAGCGGGTAGGCAAGCGCAACAGCCAGAGTGCCAGCCTGTATTTCTACCAGGGGCAGAACCAGCTGCTCGCCGAGCAGACCCAGGCTGCGTGGACGAACTACCTGTGGTTTGACGGTGAGCTGGTGGGCATTGCGCGCAGTGGGCAGATAAGCCATGTGCATACCGACCATCTGGGGCGACCAGAGCACGCGACCAACAACAGCCAGCAGATGGTATGGAAGGCGTACAACTACGCGTACGGCAGAAGCGTGCTGCTGGACAACATCGGAGGGTTGAACATCGGCTTCCCGGGGCAGTACTACGATGCCGAGAGTGGGCTGTGGTACAACGGATTCCGGGACTACGATGCGACCATTGGGCGCTACGTGCAGAGTGATCCCCTGGGGCAGGCAGCGGGAGGCAATACATATGCTTATGCTGGCGGGAATCCGATCATGAGGGTTGACCAGCTGGGATTGAAGGACTGCGAATGCCTTTCTGCATCATTCAGTGAGATCAGAAGTCAGCTGCCAAGCAAGAGCGTCGCTAGCCAAGTTTCGGATGGTGTTGCAAGCTACATTGACGGCGTGGCTTGGGGCGGGACGGCGCTAGCGGCCCAAGCTGGTCTGCTGGGTCAAACCCCTCTGCGGGAAGCATTTGATACAAATGCCCAACTAGGCGTCGTTCGAGATCAAGCCCTGTCGCATCCAGGGCAAACGGCAATTGCAGTTGGTGCGGTTGCCACAAAGTATCCTGCACAATTGATAAGTCGTGGATTGTCGGGAAGCGCGGTTGGCTACGGATTCTCCCTTCCAGTGGGCGCCTCAGTTTCGATCCTGGCCGCGTACGGATCCGCTTTCAAGGGTGTCCACCATAATCCGCAAGCTGTTGCCGCCGCTGCGATCGTAGGCGAGGAAGTGTGCAAATGATAAACCCGCTATCTTTCACTTGCCCTTGCTGCGGAAATCCAGGAATAAGATTCTCCCTCTGGCAATGTTTGCGTCAAACCGCGAAATCCCGGTGCTTTCATTGCGGGACAGATATTTCGTCTGATCTCGGCACAGCGAAGTACGTCGCACTGCTCTTCTACAGCAGCATCGTAAGCCTCGTCTTTGCCCTTCCGATTGTTCTTACACTTGCCGGTCAGCGCTGGATCATAGGCTTGACATTCCTGTTGCTGTATCTCGCCCTTCTTTTTATTCCCGCCATGGTTGCCCACGCTAAGAATGCAGCAAAGACATTCAGCGCTGGACGATGACTTGGCGGCATGCAGTATCGAGATGCAGCTGCTTCTGCGGGAAATGGAGTGACGTTCAGGCGCCCGCCCGCTTCTGGTCGGAAGCGGGCAGCACTGAGGCAGGGGATTAGGAAGATCTATCGGGGTAGGGCTGGTGTCCATCTCCAGCCGATACAGGGCACAAAGGGGGAATTATGACCGCACCCGGGATCGGCCTCCACATCACCTATCCAGCTTCCACCACGCAACCAGCGCCGCAAATGCCGGCGACGGCTGCCGACGGTTCGGGTAGTAAAGGTGATAGCCGGGGAAGGGGACGCACCACCTGTCCAGCACCGCCACCAACCTGCCTTGCGCGATGTGCTCGGCCACCAGCGGTTCCGGTGCGTATGCCAAGCCCAAGCCATCCAGTGCGGCATTGATGACGTGGGTCATGCTGTTGAAGACCAACGGCCCGTCGCCGCGCACGGTGAATTCCTTGCCCTTCTCTTCGAACTCCCACGCATAGATGGCACCGTTCGGGCGATGTCGGATGTGGATGCAGCGGTGGTGCGTAATGTCGGCGGGCTTCTTCGGTTTCGGATACTTCTCGAAGTAGTCGGGTGAGCCCACCACGACCAGACGCCAATCAGGGCCAACCCTGACAGCAATCATGTCCTTGCTCAGTGCCTCTCCGAGCCGGATGCCCGCATCGAAGCGCTGCTCCACCACATTGGTGAAGCCGTAATCCACGTAGAACTCAAGCGTAATGTCCGAGTACTCGTCCAGGAATCCGGCAAGCTGCGGACGGATGATGGTCTCCATGGAATCATCCGTGCAGGAGATTCGTAGCGTTCCAGCTGGGCGGTCGCGCAGGTCACCCAGCGCCTCCACGCTGGCACCGATGGCCTCGAAGTGGGGTGCGATGGAGCGCATCAGGCGCTCGCCCGCTTCAGTGGGAGAGACATTGCGCGTGGTCCGGGCGAGCAGGCGAATTCCCAGGCGCTCTTCCAGTAGGCGCATCGAATGGCTCAGCGCAGAGGGCGTAACCCCGAGGCGAACGGCGGCCTTGGTGAAGCTCTGCTCCTGCGCCACTACCAGGAACGCTTGCAGATCATGGGTCTTCACGGTGCTCATGGATCAATTGTGAGCAAAACTCAGCAATGCATCAACTTTCAACCGGCTTATCGATGTAGGGGGCGGGGCCTATCGTGGCGACCTGAGTCCCCCAAACGAGGCCATAAGCCCATGAAACGCACCACGCTGATGCTGGCGCTGCTCGCCAGCCTCTACGTTCCGGCTTCAGCCATGGGCGCTGACACACCGGCGCCAGCCCGGTCCATGGGAGCCGACAACTTCTACCGCAGCCCCACGGTCAAGGGGGAGCGCGTGAGCTTCCACAACCAGTACCAGACGGAGGTGGTGGGTACGCTTTACCGCCCTCAAGGCCTGCCCGACGGCAACCGCGCGCCCGCAGTGGTGGTTGGCCACCCGATGGGCGCAGTGAAGGAGCAGAGTTCCCAGCTCTACGCGCAGAAGCTGGCCGAGCAGGGCTTCGTTACGCTGGCGATCGACCTTTCCTTCTGGGGCGAGAGTGGCGGCGCGCCGCGACACCTGGTGGCGCCGGAAATCTATTCGGACGACATCAGTGCGGCCGTGGATTTCCTGAGCACGCAGTCCTTTGTCGATCCGGACCGCATCGGCGGCCTGGGCATCTGTGGCAGCGGCAGCTTTGTGATCAGCGCCGCCAAGATCGATCCACGCATCAAGGCCATCGCCACGGTCAGCATGTACGACATGGGCGCGGCAGCACGGCAGGGGCTGAACAGTGGCCAGTCGCAGGAGCAGCGCAAGGCGGTGATCCAGTCCGCAACAGACCAGCGTCTGGCCGAATTCAAGGGCGGGCCGCCGGTGTTCGTGCCTGGCACCGTGAACCGCCTCGATGCTGACACGCCCGCCATCCAGCGTGAGTTCTTCGACTTCTACCGCACCCCGCGCGGCGCCTATACGCCAAAGGGTGACAAGGCCGAACTGACAACCCAGCCGCTCTTCAGCAGCCTGGTCAAATTCATGAACTTCCATCCCTTCAACGACATTGAGACGATCTCTCCCCGGCCAATGCTCTTCGTCTCCGGCGACGTCGCGCATTCCCGCGAATTCAGTGAAGACGCCTACCGAAGGGCAGGGCAGCCGAAGGAGATCTACTGGGTGAAGGGTGCTGGCCACGTGGATCTGTACGACCGCGTCCAGCTGATTCCCTTTGACAAGCTGGCCACGTTCTTCCAGCGCGGCCTGGCCGGGAAATGAGCCGCACCGACGCCCTCGTACATCGCGCCAACTGGGGCGGCGTGCTCGCAATGACGCTGTGCATCTTCGCGTTGATCGCCTCGGAATTCATGCCGGTGAGCCTGCTCACTCCCTTGGCAGCAGACCTGGGCGTTAGCGAAGGCCTTGCCGGCTACGGTGTTGCCATTTCGGGTGTATTTGCGGTGTTGACCAGCCTGTCGATCTCGCGATTGGCAGGTAGCGTGAACCGCCGAACGTTGCTGTTGACCCTCACGGCGTTGATGGCGGTGTCGGGACTGGTGGTGGCGCTGGCCCAGAACTATCCGGTCTACATGACAGGCCGTGCGCTGATCGGCGTAGTGATCGGCGGCTTCTGGTCATTGTCCGCCGCAACCGCGATGCGGCTGGTACCGGAGGCCGAGGTCCCGCGAGCCTTGGCGATATTCAACAGTGGCAACGCCCTTGCAACGGCCATTGCGGCGCCACTGGGCAGCTATCTCGGCAGCATGATCGGATGGCGCGGCGCATTCCTCTGTCTTCTGCCGGTGGCAGCTGTCGTCCTGGCCTGGCAGTGGGTTTGTCTGCCGTCCATGGAAGCGGAGGAAGGCCGATCACACAGCGGAGTCGTCGTGTTGCTGCGGCGACGCGTGGTGGCACTAGGCATGATGGCCTGCGCTGCGTTCTTCATGGGGCAGTTTGCCCTGTTCACCTACGTGCGGCCGTTCCTGGAGCGGGTCACGCATGCTGGGGTACCTGCTGTTCCGTGGGTTCTGCTGGCGATCGGAGTGAGTGGTTTCGTGGGCACACTTGCCATCGGGGCATTCATCAGGCGCGGACTCTACCGCACGCTGGTGATTGTTCCCGCGCTCATGGCGCTGATTGCCGTCACTCTGGTTCCACTCGGGCCCCATCTTTGGCCGACCGCCGCACTGCTCTCGGCGTGGGGTCTGCTGGCCACGTCCGCACCGGTCGGCTGGTGGAGCTGGCTGGCGCGCACCTTCACCGACAATGCCGAGGCCGGCGGCGGGCTGATGGTTGCGGTGGTGCAGTGCTCCATCGCGCTGGGCGCCACTCTCGGCGGACTGCTGTTCGACAGCCTTGGCTTTGCCAGTACGTTCCTGGCCAGTGCGGGCATCCTGTTGCTTGCCGCGCTGCTTGCCTACGCCACTGCGGCTGATGATGTGCACACGTCAGCCGCGGGGATTGCCACACAGGCCCCGAAGCGATGACGCGCCTCACTTCCATAGCGGCGAAGCTGCTCGTGCTCCTTGTTGCTTTTGGGGCGGTAGCCGCTTGCTCAGCCGCACCCGATCATCCAGCCGTCGCTGCCGCCAGAACTGAGGCCAATCAGGAGATTCATCCCATGAAAATTCGACTGATCATCAATGATCAAGTTCTGTCAGCCACCCTGGAGGACAGCCTTCCTGCACGCGAGTTCATTGCCCAGTTGCCGCTGACCCTACAACTTGAAGACTACGCCGCGACTGAGAAGATTGCGCAGCTGCCGCGCAGTCTAAACGTGGAGGGCGAGCCGGAGGGAATCACGCCCGTGGCAGGTGATATGGCCTTCTATGCGCCTTGGGGAAACCTGGCGATTTTTCACAGGCCTTTTGGCTATTCAAAGGGTCTCGTAAGGCTGGGTCGCATCGAAGGAGGGCTGCAGCTCCTTCGCAAGACCGGGGCCGTAGAGGTCCGCATTGAGTCGTTCTAGAGGCTGGCTGCCCATCTTGGGGCCCAGCCTTCTTGCCAATCTGCTGGGCGCGGCGACGCTTGCTGCCGTTCCTGGTTATATGGCTTTCGCACACGAAGGAATAGCGATGCACACCAAATCAAATCAAGCCCCCACAACTGAACTGGATCCGCGCCGGAAAGCCATCATTCCGATCGGCGCCTTCGCAGCGGCCGGCGACTTGGATGGCCTTCGTCAGGCGTTGAACCAGGGCCTGGACGCGGGATTGAGTTTGGCCGAAACGCGAGAGCTCCTGATGCAGCTCTACGCTTATGCGGGGTTTCCTCGGAGCCTGAACGCGTTGAGCGAACTGATGAAGGTGGCGGATGCGCGTAGACAGCAGGGCATCCAGGATGACGCCGGCCGCGAGCCCCGCAAGCCGATTCCCACAGGCGATGCCTTGCTCGCTGCAGGCACGGCAAACCAGACCAGGCTCGCCGGCGCTCCTGTCTCAGGGCCTTTGTTCGATTTTGCCCCGCAAGCAAATCAATACCTCCGTACGCACCTCTTCGGCGACATCTTCGAGCGCGACAATCTTGATTGGCAAAGCCGCGAATTGGCTACGGTCAGCATGCTGGCCGCCATGTACGGGGTGGAGCCCCAATTGCAGTCCCACATTGGAATCAGCATGAACATCGGCCTGCGGCCGGAGCAGCTATACGATCTGGCCGATGTACTTGAGGAGCGCGTCAGCCTCGAGGCTGCCGATCGTGTTCGCGTCGCGATTCAACGTCAGCTTGAGGTTCGAAAAGAATGATGGTCCGGAAAGTGCTCCTTCGGCTGTCTTCGAGTTTTGAGATTCGGGATGTTTACCGGGTCGGGTAGTAGAGCTGGTAGCCGACGAAGGCCAGTAGGCTCGGCCGATGATGCCGGCGCGCCTCCGACCGACTTCACAGACCTGTACCCCGCAGATGGGCATAGTGGCCCTTGGGTAGTGTGAGCGCGTCCATCCAGCCACGGGATTTTCCCGAACGCCAGGAGGTCACTGTGCCAAGTTGTGATGAAGGAATGAAGTTGACGCGTCGCCAGGTGATCGCCGGCGGCGTCACGACCGTGGCAATGTCCGCCGCACCGGGGGCGTCATCGCTCGCCGCCGAACTGGCGACGCCACCGCCGCCCAGGCCGCCGGTCATCAACACGGTGGCCTTCACCATCAACGGCAAGCGGCGGGAGCTTGAACTCGACACCCGGACCACGCTGCTCGATGCCCTGCGCGAACATCTGAAGCTGACCGGGACCAAGAAGGGCTGCGATCACGGTCAATGCGGTGCCTGTACCGTGCTGGTCAACGGTGAGCGCATCAATGCCTGCCTCAGCCTGGCGGTGCAGCACCAGGGCGATGCCATCACCACCATCGAAGGCCTCGGCACCCCCGATGACCTGCATCCGATGCAGGCCGCCTTCATCAAGCATGACGGCTACCAGTGCGGGTACTGCACGCCGGGGCAGATCTGCTCGGCGGTGGCGGTACTGGACGAGATCAAGCGGGGTGTCCCCAGCCATGTACAGGCAGACGTCAGTGCACGGCCCCGGGCCACCAACATGGAGATGCGCGAACGCATGAGCGGCAACCTCTGCCGCTGCGGAGCCTATTCCAACATTGCCGAGGCGATGGAAGAGGTTGCTAGGGTGACCTCTGCAGGGAGGCGCTCATGAGGGCCTTCAGTTACGAACGCGCCAAATCCCCGGCCGAGGCCGCCAAGGCCGTCGCCGGTATCGAGGGCGCGAAGTTCCTGGCCGGAGGGACCAATCTGCTCGACCTGATGAAGCTTGAGGTCGAGACGCCAGCGCACCTGGTCGATGTGCAGGACATCGGCCTGGACAGGATCGAACCCACCGACGAAGGCGGCCTGCGCATCGGCACGCTGGTCACCAATACCGCGCTGGCCTCGCATGAGCGCGTGCGCCGCGACTACGCGGTGCTGACCCGCGCGATCGTGGCAGGCGCTTCCGGGCAGTTGCGCAACAAAGCCACCACCGGCGGCAACCTGCTGCAGCGCACGCGCTGCCCGTATTTCTACGACCCCAATCTGCCCTGCAACAAGCGCCTGCCCGGATCCGGCTGTGGCGCACTCGAGGGGTTCTCCCGGCAGATGGGCGTGATCGGCACCTCGGACAGCTGTATCGCGACCTATCCGGGCGACATGGCGGTGGCCCTGCGGGTGCTGGACGCCTCGATCCAGACCGTCAGGGGTGACGGCAGTACGCGCAGCATCCCGATTGCCGATTTCCATCGCTCCCCCGGCGACAAGCCGCAGCAGGACAACGTGCTGCAGCGCGGTGAGCTGATCACCCACGTCACGCTGCCACAACCCCTGGGCGGTCGGCACGTGTACCACAAGGTACGTGACCGCGCGTCCTATGCGTTCGCACTGGTGTCGGTCGCCGCGGTCGTGCAGCGAGACGGCTCGGCGCGGTTCGCCTTCGGTGGGGTCGCGCCGAAACCGTGGCGCGTCGAGGCAGCCGAACCGCTGCTGCGCGATGGTGTAAAGGCCGCGACCCGGCAGGTGTTCGCCGGTGCCCGTCCGACGCCGGAGAACGCGTTCAAGATCGCGCTCGCCGAGCGCACTCTCGCAGCCGTGCTGGTGGAAGGAGAGCGCTGATGCCCCTTGAATTCAACGCCCCCGCCGGCGACAACCTGTTCGACAAGGCCAAGGTCGTCGGCAAGTCGACGCCGCGCATCGACGGTCCACGCAAGACCACCGGTACCGCCCCCTATGCCTACGAGCGCCATGACGTGGCGCCGAACCAGGCCTACGGCTACATCGTCGGTGCGGGCATCGGCAAGGGGCGCATCATTTCGATGGATGCCTCCCGCGCACGTGCCGCGCCCGGCGTACTGGCGGTCATCACCGCACCGGAAACCAAGCCGGTCGGCACATCGAACTGGAACAATGCACCGTTGTTCGGCGGAGCCGAGGTGGCGCACTACCATCAGGCCATCGCCTGCGTGGTGGCAGAGACCTTCGAGCAGGCCCGCGCCGCTGCGGCGCTGATCCGCACCCGCTACGAGCGCAGCAAGGGCCGCTTCGATTTCCCCGCTCTGGCACCAACCGCGCCGCTGGCAAAGGGGCGTGACGGCAAGCCCGACCGGCAGGCGTTGGGCGATTTCGACACCGCCTACGCGAGCGCCGCGGTCAAGCTCGACGAGACTTACCACACCTCCGACGAAAGTCATTCGATGATGGAGCCGCACGCCACCATCGCCGCCTGGGAGGGTGACACGCTCACGCTGTGGACGGCGAACCAGATGATCGACTGGGCCAGGCAGGGCATCGCGGCGATCCTTGGCATCGATCCTGCCAAGGTGCGCGTGGACTCCCCCTATATCGGCGGCGGCTTCGGCGGCAAGCTGTTCATCCGTGCCGACGCGGTACTGGCCGCGCTGGCGGCCAAGCAGGTCGGGCGGCCGGTGAAGATCGCGCTGCAACGCCCGTTGATGCCCAACAACACCACGCACCGGCACGCCACCCTCCAGCGCGTGCGGATCGGCTGCGGAAAGGATGGCCGGATCTCCGCCATCGCCCATGAGAACTGGTCGGGCAACATCAACGGCGAGGACGGCGAGAACGGCACCCTGCAGACGCCCAAGCTCTATGCAGGCGCCAATCGCTTGGTGGCCAACTACATCGCCACGCTCGACATGCCCGAAGGCAATGCGATGCGCGCACCGGGCGAAGCACCGGGCCACATGGCGCTGGAAGTTGCGATGGACGAAATGGCCGAGAAGCTGGGCCTCGACCCGATCGCGTTCCGCATCCTCAACGAGCCCGAGGTAGTACCCGGCGATCCGTCCAAGAAGTTCTCCGACCGCAACCTGGTGCGCTGCCTGCGCGAAGGCGCGGAGCGCTTCAATTGGAACAAGCGCAACCCCAGGCCGGCGCAGGTCAGGGAAGGGGACTGGCTGGTCGGTATGGGCGTGTCTGCGGGCTATCGCGGCGCACCGACGATGAAGTCGGCGGCGCGGGTCCGGCTTGACGGCCAGGGCGGGGTGATTGTCGAGACCGACATGACCGACATCGGCACCGGCTCCTACACGATCATCGCGCAGACGGCAGCCGAGACCATGGGCGTGCCGCTGGAGCGGGTCCAGGTGACCCTCGGCGACTCCCGTCATCCCGCCTCCGCTGGTTCCGGCGGCCAGTGGGGCGCGGCAAGCTCCACCGCAGGCGTGTACGCGGCGTGCGTCAGCCTGCGCCGCAAGGTGGGCGAGAAACTCGGCTTCGACGGCGACACCGCAAACTTCGCCAATGGCCGCATCCAGGCGGGTGGGCGGACGATCAAGCTGGCGGAGGCGGGCACACTGTCGGCGGAGGACGGCATTGCCTTCGGCGACTTCAAGCAAGGCTACGACGTCGGCACCTATGCAGGGCATTTCTGCGAGGTTGCCGTGCATGCCTATACGGGAGAGACGCGCATTCGCCGCATGCTTGCCGTATGCGATGGCGGCCGGATCCTCAATCCGCTGTCTGCACGCAGCCAGGTCATCGGCGGGATGGTGATGGGTGCGGGCGCGACCCTGATGGAGGAGCTGGTGGTCGACAAACGGCTTGGCTTGTTCATCAACCACGACCTGGCCGGCTACGAGGTTCCCGTGCACGCCGACATCCCGTACCAGGAAGTGGTCTTCCTCGACACGCTGGATCCGGTGATCTCGCCGATGAAGGCCAAGGGCGTAGGTGAACTGGGCATCTGCGGGGTTGGCGCCGCGATCGCCAATGCGATCTACAACGCAACCGGCGTGCGCGTGCGCAGCTATCCCATCACCTTGGACAAGCTGTTGCCCGGCTTGCCCGACATAGGTTGACGTTGCGCATGGACCGACCCGTAGCCTCGCCCACTCTGGAGGTCTCCGCCGCAGGCGGAGGGGAGCCCGGCGATCTTGCCGAGGACCTGTCCGCAGCGCCGGGCTTCCTCGCCGAAGGCAGCCCGCGCGGCGTACTCGAGACGGCCTTGACGCGCTTGCGCGCGGGGGAGCACGCCGTGCTCGCGCTGGTGCTGGAAACCGATGGCTCCACCTACGCCGGTGCCGGCGACATGGTGCTGTTCTGCAACGGCAGCCAGGTCGGCTGGCTGAGCGGCGGATGCCTGGAGCCCGAGCTCGCGCGACGCGCGGAGCAGGTGAGCGCGGCAGGGCGGGTCGACTGGATCGAGATCGACACCCGCAGTGACGACGACCTGTTGAGCGGGTCCGCGCTCGGCTGCCGCGGCCGGCTGCGAATTGCGCTTCTGCCGTTGCGTGCCATGTCCGGCATCGACGACGTCATCGAGGCCTGGTTGCGCGAGGGTGTGTCACTCCAGCGCGACCTTCGCACGTCGGGGCAGGTCGTTTTCCGCGCCGGCCATCGCGAGCAGGCATGGCAGCTGCATCCGATGGACGGGGCGCAGTCCTTTGGCGAGGGCGCATGGCATTTGCCGTTGCTCCGGCTTCCGCGGGTCCTGGTGTTGGGGGGCGGTCCCGAAACGCCCTTCCTGGTTCCGTTGCTGCGGGGCCTGGGGTGGCGGGTCAGCGTGGCCGAACGGCGAGCGCGCTGGGCCTCTGCCGGGCAGTGCGCGGATGCGCATCTTCAGGCCAGCCCGGCCGAGGCCCTTCATGACGACCCGTGCGACGCGGCACTGGTGATGCATCACGACTTCGAACTGGACCGGGAGGCGCTGGTGGCCCTGGCTGATACCAAAGTCGCGTTCATTGGACTGCTGGGTCCGCGTCGAAGGCGCGAGGATCTGTTCAAGCTGCTGACACCGGATCAGCGCCACTGCCTTTCCCCGAGACTTCAATCACCGGTCGGCCTGAACATCGGCGGCCGAGGGCCCGAGGCAATTTCGCTCAGCATCGCCGCGCAGCTGCAGCAATGGCGAAGCGCGCACGGCAGGTGACTGACGCGCATGCGGTCGTCGTGCTGGCTGCCGGCGGGAGCACCCGACTTGGCCAGCCCAAGCAGCTTCTGACCCGGCAGGGCGAAACCCTGGTACATCGCGTGGCGCGGTTGGCGCGGGAGCTCGCGCCAGCGCAGGTCCTAGTCGTAGTGGGCGCGAAGGCACAGGCCGTGACATCCAGCATTGCCGGGCTGGAGGCCACTCCGGTAACCAACCCCCACTGGGAACGCGGCCTAGCGAGCAGTCTGCAGGTTGCCGGCGCACACCTGCTGCCCACGGTGACCGCGGTGATGGTCGTGGCATGCGACCAGCCCGCAATCGAGCGCTCCCATCTGCAGGCGCTGCTTTCGGGTGCCCGCGCCTCGGCGTCAGGGTGCGCTGGCACGCGTCATGGAGACGCGCTTGGCATTCCTGCAGTAGTGCCGCGTGCATGGTTCACCTCTGTCGGTGCAACCGGTGACCGCGGCTTCGGAGCGCGCCTGCGGCAACTTCCCGTCGATACGGTGCATGTCCTACAGGCACCGGAACTGGGCCTGGATATCGATACGCCAGACGATCTTGCGCGTTCGCGCGATGCGGGCTGGATCGATGCCGGGAGGTGACCCGCATGATCACTGAGCCAATGCCTGTCGCGCAGGCGACGAGCGGCAGAGCTGCAGCCCGAACCCTCGCTGCCCGCAACCCTGTAGAGTCGGGTCATGCTCGACTACGGCACGCCACATCGCGCCCCATCAGGCACATCACTAGCAAGACTCTGCAGCACCCGATCCAACAGAACAGGTTCCGGCACGCCAGCCAGTACCTGCTCCAGGTAATCCAACGGCTCCAACTGCCATTGGAGGAGCGCCCGCAACCGCGCAACGGCGGGCGCCCGCTGCTTCGCGTCCAGTGAGGCCTGCAACAGCAGATGGTGGGAGCGCCTCTCCAGCCACAGCACTGGAACGCCTCCACAGTGAATCTGGAATCCGGCGCTTTGATGCCGTTCAACGAACTGGAAGCCCTGTTGTGGCCGAGAGTCCACGAACTGCATCGCCTGGCGGCGCAGTTGTGAGAATCGATCATCGTTGATGCTTTGGAACGCGACAGGCGAGGGCACGGGCGGCGCCAGCCACTGCGTCTGTGCCGCAACCACCACCGCAAGACAGAGCGCGGTGGCCGCCCAGCGCCACCAGGCCACTCAGCCCTCCGGATGCAGTCGGGTACTGGCGTGTGCGGTAAGGCCGATTCCGGCCATGATCAGCCCCTCCATCACGCGCGGGCCGACGTATTGCTCCAGCTCGCCGTTCTCGCGGGCACGCTGTGCGGCCAGCAGGATCTCCAGCACCACCCGAAGACCCGCCAGCGAGCAGTCGGTGTCCGCCAGGGCGATGCGTCGGCCTGGCATCTGATGGCGTTCTGGCCACGGCTGGCCATCGGAGGCGACGCCGGCGCCGATGCTGTGCAGCAGGGCGATGAGCGTGTTTGGATCCAGCGCAGGGCCGTTCGCGGGCACGTCGTGGATAGGGTGCGGGGCAGGGGAGTGGGGCTGGGTCATGGCGGGGCTCCTTGCGTGCATGCAGAAGCCGCCACCGATAAAGGTGGCGGACGATGCGTGGTTCGAAACCCCGTGTGTGGATGACCGGGCAGGCGCAAGGCCTCCACGCACCGCCCGCCATAGCCGACTGACGGATTGCCAGCCGGCACCGCGCGAAGCAGTGCCGGCTGGCAAGTGCGAGCAACATCCACACAACCGGGGTTTCGAATCCCGACCACCGATGCACGGTGGCAGGGCAAGGAATACGCGGACCTATGCGTGATGCCAATGCAGTAGGGCTGATGACGTCACTACTTTCAACATTTTCAGAATCGTTGCATACGACGCAACCAAACTGGAGCCTTGCGCTACAACGCTATCGGCGATGCCGGTGGTGCAAGCCTAGCGAGTGTCGGCATCCGCCCGGCGAGGCCGTGAGCGAGGCGAATGCGACAGGATTGCCAAGGACCGCCAGGCGTCAGTAACCCTTCAACGCAACCTTGGCCCGCTCCAGCCATGTGGCATTGTGGCTCCGTGCGTGGCGCGACCAATGCTGGGCATCGTCGATGATGCTGGCGAACAGGCTGCGGGCCTGCTCGCAATCGTCGGGCTGCGGCTGTGCCATCAGCCACTCGGCGTACAGGCAGCGGGCGGCGGCATCGTTTCCGCATTCCACGGCCCGCTCGAATGCGGCGCGGGCTCCGGGTGCTTGGGCGGTCGCCACTGCCTGCGCGTAAAGCAGGGTCTGTTCCGGCTTGCGACGCACATCCGGATGGCGGGCGAACAGGCCCTCCAGCGTCTCCGCCGCAAGCGCGGGCTGCCCGGAATCGAGGCGGGCACGCGCCAGGCCGGTCAGAATGTAGGGATCGTCGCCCAGCGGCGAGCTGGCTGCCTGCTCAAGCAGGGTTCTGGCTTCCTCGGCCTGGCCAGCAGCCAGCAGTGCCATGCCGAGGCGAACCCGATTCTGCACGGTGGGCGTACGCGCCAGTTCGGCACGCGCGTTGCGCAGGTCCTGGCCCGGGTCCATGAGCTGCTTGGCGGAGCGGATTGCCTGCCGCGCGCCGCGCGAGTTGCGGGCTTCCGGGAAGTAGATCGCCAGGAAGTAGACGATGCTGCCTAGCAGTGGGAAGGAGAAGAGCAGGATGAGCCAATAGAGGCTCTGGCCCGAGCGGATGGCGTGTACCGCGAAGCAGATGGCCGCCAGTACGTGGAGTCCGATTCCGATATAGGGCATGTGTGCCGCCTCGTCCTTGTGAGGGGTGGAACTATAGTGGGGGAGGGGAGGGGCGCCAATGGGCGGGGTGATCGGGCGTGACGCGTCACGTTAATAGGGTGGGTTCTGCGAGGTGGAGCGCTGCATGCCACTATGTGGCGGGGCTGCATTGATGGAAGGGGATACATGGAACGTACGCAGAAGACGCTAACGATGGCTGATGTTGCTGGATGGGGTTCGGCGCTCGTCACGTTCGGGTTGATTCAAGGGGCCTTTTATCTGAAGGCGTATTGGGGGCACTTCGGCGTGGATCCCTTTCAGTTTGTCGCCGTAAGCGAGCTTGCGCTGGCAGGGCTTGCGGGGATCGGCATGGTGTTGTTCTTCATACTGATTGCGCTGCTGCTTGGAGGGTGGGTCGAGGGGAAGGTGACAGCGACGCCGTCCCCAGCCAATCTGCTGATGTGGCTGACCTTGGCTCTTTGTCTTGTTGGAATGGGCGCCTTGCTTTGGTGGTCCAATGCCTGGCCAGTCTTGATAGGTGTGGCGCTGACGGGTATATGTGCAATGGCAGTACGCCTGTCCCCAGTGTTGCCGGCCGCCGTGAAGAACTCGCCGTGGCTGGTCTATGCGCTCGTGATGATTGTCTATGTCCCGATCTCGTCAAACTGGCTTGGCTTCGAACGCGCCAAGGCGATTACATCTGGCAGCAGCAAGTACACGGTCAATGTGACCATTGATGAGAAGGTGCAAGGCAGCCTGGGCTTGGTGGGGCGTTTGGGTGACAGCTATGTGCTTTGGGACCCGGTACAGAAAGCTGCAGTTCTTGTGTCAGTGGACAACGTGAGTAGGCTGGAGATTGCGCAAAAACCCGTTTTGCCTGCCAAGTCAGTCCAGTCGCGATAAGGGATGTTTATCGTGGGTAGGGCGGATGTCCGCTTCTGACCGAAAGCGGACGTTGGCACGAAATTACCATGCACTGTACGGTGAGCTACGGATAAGCCATATGGCCGTGCCCAGAGGCTCGGTTTAACCAAAGGGGGCCGCCTCAGATGGCACTGCGTCGACTCAAACTCTCGATGCATCGAGATCACGCCATGGAAGCCACTCGTGTTTCTATAGGCAAATCAAAATTGGTATATGTACTTGTTGCTGATAAGAAGCTCAGATACGAGCTCGGAAAGACGCGTATTGTCTATATCGGAACGACGAAGAAGGGCACCTCTCGTATCGCCCAGAGCGTAGCGGCTAGGGCGGAGGATATTCTTGGCATCAGAGGTGTCCGATCCTTTCATGCCCGGGTTATCACTTGTCGCCCTCGAAGAAGAGTAAAGACTTGGCACCAGCTCGAACGGGCGCTCCTGCTCAAATTCAAAGAGATGTTTGGCGAAGTCCCAGCGTGTCCAAAGAGTTCAATTACTTTGCCGAGAACGGAGTTCAGCTCCTGATCGAAGAGCTCTCGTAGGTATTTGGGCCTTGACCACTTAGCGTCAAGAGAGATGTGGGTAGCCCATTGGGCAAGGGCACTAAAGGGCGGGGGAACTTGCACGAACCATACCTGCCGGTGCGAGCTTCTAGTTGCCGCCGAGCCTGCTGCAGGCTCCGGCTGCGCTGGCTTGTTAGCCGGGCCTGGCCTGAGATGATAGATAGCCAGTCATCAAACAATGATCCGTGCGATTGCAAATGAGAGGATGATGAAGATTATACTTTGGGTGCCCATAGCCTTATTCGCCCTGCTGTCATTAAGAGCGATAGCTTTCGTCGTATATCAAGGATTAAATGGGTCCCTCTTTGGGGAGGAGGAAGTTATTGTCGCCGGGGTCGGCGTGGTCTGCGGCTGGATCGCCTGGGTAATGTACAAGGTACTGATAAGACTATGGAGGAAGCCGAAGCCATAGTCTAAGGTCGATTCTCAGAGCCGCCTGCTCCTCCCGAAGAATCGGGCCATAAAGACGTTCATACCGCCGCCGACGAGCTGGTCGCCAAGGGCGAGCGCCCAACCGTCGAGCGGATCCGGGCTCACTTGGGGACAGGCTCACCGAATACCGTGACCCGCTGGCTGGAGACGTGGTGGAACCGACTTGGGACGCGCCTGCAGCGAGCGCGTCCGGACTTGGAAGGAGCGCCAGTAGTGTTGGCAGAGCTCGCCGGGCAATGGTGGGAGCTGGCGCTGAAGCATGCTCAGGAGGCCGCCCACCGAGAGCTTGCAGAGGCTGAGCAGGTGTTGGCCGCCCAGCGTGATGCACTGGAGGCTAAATCCCGACTTGTAGATGACGAGCTGACGCAAATGCGTTCCGAGCGCGACGCTGCACTTACTGGGGAGAGAACTGCAACGACCCAAGCTTCAGAGCTACAGCACTTGGTCGACCAGCTTCAGCTACAGATCTCTGAACTCGCAGAGCAGCGAGATCTCGAGCGTCGAAGAGCCGACCGAACCGAGACAGCGAGACAGCAACTCGATGCCCGGCTTCACGATGCTCTAGAGACGGCGAAATCTGAGCGGGAGGACTGGACCGAGTACGTCAGATCTGTCGAGAATCGAGCGCTCAGCGATGTTGATCGAGCCCGCCAGGAGGCGAAGGAACTCCAGGCGCAGCAAAGCAAGGCATCCGAGCAGCACAGGGATCCGAACAGCACAGGGCACTTGAGAACACGCCGAGGACACGAACGCCACCACAGTCCGATACATCATTTCGCAATCTTGGTAGGTATGTTTAGTGTTGCATCAGTAACGGACTAAATTTAAAAGCGTTTTTGCCGATATAGCACATTAATCTGTTGCGCCTTTTGCATCGAGCCTTGTGTTGCGCGACTCAGGCTCCTAAGCGCAACAGGCCAACTCGTGGTCCGCAACACCCAGAACAGTCGCTGCAAGGCTTCTGACTAGTGGCCAGTCCCCCTCGCCGCTTGTCGCCTCTTTGAGCTTCAAAGCTTGCGGCTTCATGGGTCAACGCATTTTTTTATCGGTGGGGCTGAAAGAGGTCGCCATTACCGTCTCCATGAACCAGCTCGACGTGGAGACCTTGCCTCCCGACAATGATCGAAAGCTGCGGTCGCTTGTCTTTTCTCCCCGTAGCCAGTCGGCGCCATTCCGAGCGGTCCAATCCGGACGGGGTCGGGTAGTCCTCCGGGTGGGTGTGCCATTCGCCCAGATATCGTACCGTGCCACGTGAGGCGCGCCAGCGATCAAGGGCAAGCTTGGCATGACCGAATGGGGAGCGGTGAAAAAAGGTGCGCAGCCTGAGGTCCCAGATAGTTGGGGCTGTGGCCTGTTCAATGATCAGATGCTCGCCATGAACTGTCCCAAGAAGTAGCCCGCCTGACTCGGGAGCTTGATCGCCGTCTTGCACGTAGCGGGCAAACACATCCAAAGTGGCCGGCGAGAGATGAATGAGCTCGCCCAAGCCCGCCAGGTCATCGCCGACTGGCGACGCGACTACAACCAGGTGCGACCACACAGCAGCTGCGGTCGAATCCCGCCTGCCCAGTTCGCTGCCAACCACCGAGCACAACAAGCCGACAACGCAGTAACCTT